>JAHHSW010000024.1 GCA_020024985.1 Anaeroplasmataceae bacterium
ATATAAGACTGCTCATGAGCAGGTTATGCGTTCATTAGCATACGCTTATAGAGATAGAAAGGCTCGTAAGAGAGATTTCAGAAGACTATGGATTCAACGTATTAATGCTGCATGCCAATTAAATGGTATTAAGTATTCTCGTTTCATCAATGGTCTAGCTAATGCTGATATCAATATCAACAGAAAGATGTTAGCTGAGATGGCTGTTAACGACGCTGAGGGATTTGCAAAGCTTGTTGAGCTTGCTAACCAAGGCTTAGCTAATCCAAAGGCTAAGGCTGTAGAGAATGTTGTCGTATTAAAGACAGCTCCAAAGGCAAAGAACTAATTTGTTTAAAAAATCATGGCGAGTTTTTTAACTAAGACTCGCCTATTTTTTTGGAGTAGATTACCCTAGGAGTAATCTAATGATGGGCTTTTATAGCCTATGTTGGCCAATATTTTAGTTTCTAATTATGACGCTTATACCCCAAAGCGTCCTAATTATGATGATAAATTGCATTTTTATTTCTAATTTTGCATTATTGAAATTTATCAATCTTTATTGTATAATCAAGGTAACTAGGAAGATGGCCGTGGAGCTCAAAAATATATTTAAGGAAGCTGAGAGACATTATGTGAGGATGCTTGGTATATTTACTGAGAACCCTAATTAATACTAAAAAGAGGCTTCCACCGTGGAGGATTCGTTCTTCACGACCTTCCTAGATTCTTTTAAAGAAATCAGTGGATGGAAGTCCACTTTTTTTAATGCAAAATATACATGGAGAAATAATAATTAATGAATGAATTTGAAACTTTAAATATAAGAAAAGAAACTATAGATTCTCTTAATAAGGAGAATATCCTTACCCCAACACCTATTCAAAGAGAAAGTATACCTCTTTTAATTGAGGGTAACGATGTAATCGGTCAGGCTCAAACTGGTACAGGTAAGACCTTTGCCTATGCAATACCACTTTTAGAGAGGCTTGATACTAGGAGCAATGATATTTTAGCCCTTGTTTTATGTCCAACTCGTGAGCTATCACTTCAGGTTAGCCGTGAAATTTCAAAGCTTACTCAGTTTGATAAAAGGGTAAGAACCTGTACAATCTATGGTGGTGAAAGCTATGAAATTCAATTTAGAGAGCTTAGACGTAAGCCTCAAATTGTAATTGGTACCCCAGGTCGTATTATTGATATGATGAATAAGGGTAAAATCACCTTCAAGAATGTAAAGAATTTAGTATTAGATGAGGCAGATGAGATGCTAAAGATGGGCTTCCAGGATGATCTTGAGAAGATTTTAGAGGAAATGCCTAAGGATAGACAAACCGCTCTATTTAGTGCAACCCTACCTCCATTTATTAAGAATATAACTAAAAATTACATGGTAGACCCTAAGATGGTTAAGATTGAGGCAAAGACCTTAACTGTTGAGGCTATTGATCAGCAGGTTTACTATTGTAAGAAGGATAGCAAGAAGGATTTATTAATCAGATTACTAGATTATAATCAATTTAAGTGTGTTATGATTTTCTGTAACACTAAGGCGATGGTTGATGAGCTAGTATTATTCCTACAGGCTCATGGCTTTAAGGCTGATGGCTTACACGGTGATTTAAAGCAATCTAGCCGTGATAGAGTTATGAATTCCTTTAGATCCTTCCATTTAGATATTTTAATCGCAACTGATGTTGCTGCCCGTGGAATTGATGTTGATGGTATTGAATGTGTAATTAACTTTGATGTACCAAATGAAAATGAGCTATATGTTCATAGAATTGGTAGAACCGCAAGAGCTGGCTCTACAGGTACAGCTATTACCCTTTCTACAATTAAGACAAAGGGAAGAATTATAGAACTTGAAAAATATACTAAGCAGCCAATCACTCGTCATGAGATTCCAACTGTTAAGGAAATTAATAATTCCTTACAAAAGAAGCTTTATTTATCTATAGTTGACGCTATGGAGGAGAATAAGGATAATAGAGAATATGATGCAATGCTTTCAAAGCTTGCTAGATTAAATTCTGATCCACTTCCTTTATTAACTGCCTTAGTTACTATGATTGATGGTAATAATCATAGAGAGTATCCAGCAATCCAGGATATTTCTATAAAGCCAGGTAAGGATAAGAAGGCTCTAAGAGAAAAGGGTAAGCCAGGCAAGTACCAAAGCAATGATTTTGTTCCATCAAAGAGAAAATATAGCGTAATTGAGGTTAATATTGGCTCAATTGATAATATAAGACCTAACCAGCTTGTAGTATTTTTACATGATGAGCTTAAGCTTCACCGTGAGCATGTTGGTAAAATTGTTATAAATAAGAAGTATAGCTACGTTGAAATAAATAAGGATGCTATGAAGTTTATTAAGAGGCTTAATGGCAAGAGATTTAATGGTAGACCAGTTAGCTATAAGCTAGTTGATTCACTACCAAATAAGTAGGAGATTAATTTATGAGAATAGTTGCAGGTAAATTTAGACATAGAATAATTGAAATGACAAATTTAGAAAACACAAGAGAAACCCAGGATAAGGTTAGACAGGCTATCTATAATATGATAGGCCCATATTTTGATGGTGGAGTATGCCTAGATTTATTTGCAGGCTCTGGAGCTATGGGAATAGAGGCGATATCTCGTGGAATGGATAGCCTTTATTTAAATGATCTTAACAGTAAGGCCTTAGCGGTATGTAAGAAAAATTGTAGCTCCCTTAAAATGGATAATGTTCATTTTTATAATATGGATTATATAGATTATTTAACTAGCATTGATAAAATGTATGATTTAATAATTTTAGACCCACCCTATAAAATGGATGATATAGAAGCTATTTTAAGCCTTAGCTATAATAGATTAAGCCCAAATGGCCTAATTGTTTTTGAAATGGCTAAGGAGAGTAAATATCCTACTGAATTTAAGGAGCTTAGCTTAATTAAGGATAAGGAATATGGTATTAAGAGGGTAGTAGTATACAGGAGGTAAATATGGATAATGAGATTTATTTTGATATTAAAAAAATAATGAAAAAATTCATAAAGCGTAATTGCTGGGAGCATTATACTGCCGCTGATATCTTTTATTTTCATAATATGAGAAGTAAAAGAGATGCTTTTTTAACCTTTATTGATTCCTTTTATGGAGATTCCTTCGGTGTTCAGCTATTTAATAATAGGGATGGCTTTAATTATGTTCATGATATTTTTACAGCCTCTAACCCAGATCAAATGATGATTGCTGATTGTGATTCAATTTGTCCAGTTTTTGTTTCAGAATCTGAGCTAACCCTAGAGGAAATAGGCTATCTTAATTCTAGAAATATCAAGATAGCATTAGAAAATAATTTGATAATTTATCGCTTTAAAAGAGGCTATGATAAGAGGCTTGCCACTCTAGCTGAGGAAAGGGAGGTCTTTAAATATATAGAATTTCTTGACTCACTATTAAGAAATGATAAAAAGATTATTGAAGAGGCCTTTAAGCTAGATTATGTAGCTTACTGTGATATTGATTTTAAGGATTATGAATATAATTTAATTCCAAGGCCAGTACCATTTTTAGAGAAGAGCTTTAAAAATGAAAAGCCGAATGAGGCAATTTATTTAGAGCTTAAGGATAAGCTTTTTGTAAATGATGAGGCAGTATTATTTACAGCCTATCTACCATTTTTTGTAGATACTCCTAATGGATGGGAAAGAATAAGACCACTTGGTGTTTATTTAGTTTATCCAGCTCTAGATAAGGTTTATTTTGGCTATATTATTGATGATCCAAGTGGCTATAGTGAGAAGCTTTGGACAATCATCTATGATGCGTTTACCATAATAGGTAAGCCAGCTATGATAACCTGTAATGGCCGTGATGTATATGCTAGCCTAAAAAATACCTTTAAAAAGCTTAATATTGAGCTTAAAAGAGATAAGAATGAATATTTAAAGTATAGTGGTCTTCATTCACTTTTAGCTAGATTCTATCAGGAGGAGCTAATAGAGGCTACTATGAGCCCTAAGGATGCAAATGAGCTATTAAGAGCCTATATGGAAACAGTTAATTCAATGAATTATTCAGAGACAGAGCTTGATAGCTATGATGATAGCATGGAAAGCATTGAAAGTGATGACAATAACAGCACTTTAGTATCATAATCTGGCTATAAGCCTTGAATGTTGCTAAAATTTTTGATAAAATGTATTTGTAGTATTTTTTAAAATGATGAAGAAGAGAGTACAGCTATAAAACCTATTTAGCGAGGATGGAATGGTGGAAGCATCTATAGAGCTATAGCTAGAATGACACTTTGGAGTGCTTTGAAATAGACGTACCAGGCGTTAACGGCTAATGAGGGTCTTTATGACTGAAGTAAGGTGGCACCACGATAATTTTACGTCCTTATATATTTGATAATATATAAGGCGTTTTTTTTTATTAAGGAGACAGGATGAAAACAGCATTACCAGATATTAAGCTTGGTAAGATATTATTACATGAAATAGAGCCTAGTGATTATCTAGAGCTTTATGAGCTTGGAAGTGACCCAGAGGTCTGTAAATATCTTAATTGGGGGCCCTATAGGATGCCTAAGGAGGCACTATGGGTTATAAGTGAAATATTTTATAAAAGACCTTTAGAGGGACTACCTATAGGATATGGAATTTACCTTAAGGGAAGGCTAATTGGAATGATAGATTTCCATAGCTACCGAGAGGGTGAAAATGCCTGTGAGATAGGATATGTTTTAAATAGATCCTATTGGGGGCTTGGCATTATGCAAAAATGCCTTAAGGCCTGTATAAGGCTAGGATTTGAATATTTGGATTTAGATAAGCTCATTTGTGGGCATACCTTGTCGAATATAAGAAGTAAAAATACTATGCTTGCTTGTGGCTTTAAATATGAGAATATGTCCTTAGCCATGGGTAGGGATGGTGAAGAAATAGGATATTATTATTCTATTTATAAGCAAGATTATGAAGGAGGAAATTTAGCTTGATAACAAAACCAAAGGGAACCTATGATATTTTACCTAGTGAATCAAGAGAATGGGCAAAGCTTGAGGAAACTATTAGAAAAATTTGTAGGCTTTATAATTACAAGGAAATTAGAACACCTATCTTTGAATCTTTTGATGTCTTCCATAGAAATCAAAATGATACCTCAGATATGGTTACAAAGGAAACATATGACTTCCAGGACCGTTCAGAAAGAAAGATTACTCTACGTCCTGAGGGTACAGCTGGTGTTGCAAGAGCGTTTATTGAAAATAAGCTTTATGTAGAAAATCCAGTTAATAAGCTATTCTATATGGGTCAAATGTTCCGTTATGAGCGCCCTCAAAAGGGAAGAAATAGACAATTCAATCAATTTGGTGTTGAGGCACTAGGTAGTGATTCACCACTTATTGATGCTGAGGTTATTGCCTTAGGTGCAGCTCTTATTAGAGCCTTAGGCCTAAAGGATGTAAAGGTTAAGATTAATTCACTTGGTGATGAGGAATCTCGTAATGCCTATAGAGAGGTTCTTGTTAAGCATTTTAGCCAGTACAAGGAAAACCTTTGTCCAGATTGCTTAAATAGACTTGAGAAGAATCCACTTAGAATTCTTGACTGTAAGGTTTGTCGTCATCAGGAATTCTTTAAGACCGCTCCAAAGATTAACGAGTATTTAAATACAGAATCAAAGAAGAGATTTGAAACTGTATTAGAGTCTTTAGATAATATGGGCCTTGAATATGAAATTGATGATAATCTAGTTCGTGGACTTGATTACTATACTCATACTGTATTTGAGCTTGAGGTTAATGTTCCTGAATTTGGTGCTCAAAATGTAATTGGTGCCGGTGGTAGATATGATAAGCTTATCGAGGATTTAGGCGGACCTAAGACTCCAGGTGTTGGTATGGCCTTTGGTCTTGAGCGCTTACTTTTAGCAACAGAGCTTGCGGGAAAGAAGCTAGTAGCTGATGATAATATTCATGCCTACTTTATTGCCTTAGGTGAAAATGCTCGTAAGGAGGCCCTAAAGCAAATTAATTTCTGCCGTTTAGGTGGCTTAGCCTGTGAAATGGATTATAACGCAGGTGGCTTAAAGAGCCAATTTAAGAAGGCAGATAAGAATAATGCTATATTTACTTTAATTTTAGGCGATAATGAGCTTGAAAATAGAGTTATAAATATAAAAGATAATAGAACAGATGAGCAGGAGACTATTAATATAGATGATATTTATCCATATATATTAAAGAAGCTTGGTACTAAGAATAGCTGCTCAGGCTGTAACAAGGAAAAGGAGTAAAAAATGGAAAGAAGAATGATCAAGGATATAAAGCTTGGTGAGGTTAATAAGGTAGCTGGCTTTGTAGAAAACATCAGAAACAAAAAGTGGATGTGCTTTATCGTTTTAAGAGATATTTCTGGTAAGCTTCAGCTTACAATCGAGAAGGCTAACCATCCAGAGCTTGAGGAAACTTTATCTAAGATTACTATTGATTCAGTAATTGAAGCAGAGGGCTTAATTCAAGCATCAGAGTATGTAAAGCTTAACAACATGGAAATGTATCCTGATACTATTACAATTGATAGTATTGCAGAGCCATCTCCAATTGTAGCACCTAAGGGAGAGGAAACTAATATCGATTTACGTATCGATTATAGATGGATTGACCTTAGAACAGACAAGAACACATTAATGTTTAAGACTCAATCTTATTTCGTTAATAAGTGCCGTGAGTTCCTATGTGATAGAGACTTTATTGAAATTCATACACCAAAGCTAATTGGTGCTGAATCAGAATCAGGTGCTGGAGTATTTAAGGTTAACTATTTCGATAGAGATGCCTTCCTAGCTCAATCACCTCAATTCTATAAGCAAATGGCTATGGCTGCAGGATTTGAAAGAATTTTCGAGTCAGGCCCAGTATTTAGAGCTGAAAAGTTTGCATCACGTAAGCATGCAACTGAGTTCACAGGCTTTGACCTTGAGTTCTCATACATTAATTCTTATCATGATGTAATGCATATGGAGGAGGAAATGATTGCCTATGCATTAAAGGCTGTTAAGGAAAAGTATGGAGACGAAATTAAGAGATTATATGATATTGATGTAGTTGTACCAACTCTTCCATTCCCATGTATGGATTTACATGACGTATATGATGAGCTAGAGAAGAGATATGGCTATAAGGTACCTGAAAGCGAGAAGGGCGATTTAACTACTGAGGGTGAAAGAATGGTTGCTAAGCTATCTATGGATATGTTTGGTCATGAATTCCTATTCATCACAGGCTATAGCTCTGATTGCCGTGCTTTCTACCATATGAGAGATGAAAATGGCGTACCATGCGGCTATGACCTTATTTGGAAGGGCTGTGAAATCACAACAGGTGCACAGCGTGAGCATAGATATGAAATCTTAAAGAAGCAGGCCGAGGAAAAGGGCTTAGCTAACGATGTTAAGTTCTATCTTGATTTCTTTAAGTTTGGTTGTCCTCCTCATGGTGGCTTTGGTATCGGTGTTGATAGAATTACTATGATACTATTTAACGAGGGTATCAAGGATAGTATGTTCATATTCCGTGGACCAGATAGATTAAATCCATAGTCGAGGTGATAAATATGCATATTTCTTGGGATGAATATTTTATGGGAGTAGCTTTGCTTTCTGCAAAAAGAAGTAAGGATCCATCAACTCAGGTGGGAGCCTGTGTTGTAAATCAGGATAAAAGAATTATCGGTATTGGCTATAACGGCTTTCCAAGAGGCTGCTCAGATGAGGAGTTACCATGGGGAAAGGAAAGCAAGGATCAGCTAGAAACTAAATATCCATATGTTGTTCATGCAGAGGCAAATGCAATTTTAAACTCAACCTCATCACTTGTAGGAGCTACTATTTATGTTACTCTATTTCCTTGTAATGAGTGTGCTAAGCTTTTAATTCAAACCGGTATTAAAAGAGTAGTATATATGACTGACAAGTATAGAATGACAGATTCAGTAAAGGCTTCAAAGCGAATGATGGACGCAGCAGGAGTAGAATATGTAAAAATGGATGAAATTGCTGTAACACTAAGTGGTGCTAAAGATGAAGGAAATAATTAAAAAATATTGGGTGCATTTATTATTTTTACTAATGATTAATGTTCCAATACTTTGCTTATGCACTATAAGAACTGATAAATACTTATTATTAAAGGGAGATACCACTCCCTTTAATAGTGTAGTTGAAATAGATAGAGACTATGTCGAGAAGGGAAGCTTTTCAACAATTTATGTTTTAAGCCTTGATAATAGTACTATCTTTCAAAATTTAATATCAAAATTAAATCCAACTATTGAAATGGATACTATATCTGATATGGTTAGCCATATTAGCTATGTTGAAAATGTCGAGGCTGGTAAAATTCAGTACAATTCTAGTATTCAAAAAAGCATAATTTTAGCCTTTACTGAGGCTAAAAGGGATGATCCTAGTATTAATATTGAATATAAGCCACTAGGCTTGGATATTACCTATTATGGACCAAATTCACGCTTCAGGGTTGGAGATAGAATAATTAAAATTAATGGCCTTGGTATTGATGCTAAGGAAAGCCTAGATAAAATAGCAAATAATAATTTTCATGTAGCTGATGAGGTTACCTTCATTAGAGATGGTAAGGAGCATACCATTAGCCTTAAGAGGGATGATGGCTTTGATGGCTATTTGATGTATGATATTAATATGGATACGATTAATCCAAGGGTTAAAATCCATAATAATAATGTAGGTGGACCATCAGGAGGCTTACTTCAGACCTTAAGTATTTATAATAGGCT
>JAHHSW010000240.1 GCA_020024985.1 Anaeroplasmataceae bacterium
TTTAAATTATCATGCTGTCTTTAAAATGGACTTTAAGGAGATAGGCTCAATTCTTGATATGAGTGAAAGTGAAGCTCAAAGGCTTTATAAAAGGTCCATGATAAAACTTAAGACAGAAATGTAGGTGATTATAGTGAGCTTAGTGTTAGATAGATATAAAAGAAAATTTAATAATAATTTAGATGTTAAGAATAATCTAGAGGAGCTTAAAAGTGAGCTTTCCTTTAATAATAGTAATAAGCCTAAGAATAACTTAAGGGGAATTATATTATCAGTATGTGTTGCGATTATAATGTTAGCTGTGATCTCTACCGCAACTGCCTTAAGTGTAGTTGATTATTATGATACTCCAGTTTATAAGGGAATGAGCGTGGTTGATAATAATTTAGTATTAGATAGGGAGCTAAGTGATGATTTCATCGATGATATTATCATACCTGATAATTCCGGGGCTTTAGCTAGTGATGTTAGTGGCTACGGGTCTAGAGGTGGTAAGGTTAATTTAATGATAGAGCTTATTAATCCTAAGAGCTATGAGATACTTTCCTTTACCCTAAATGGCTATAAGTATCAAAGCTTTGAATTTAAGGAGGGCTCAACCTCTGAAAGGCTTTATATTGATTTTAAGCTTCAGGATACCTCTGGTATAGAAAGGCTTACTATAGATGAGCTTAAGTATGTAGATGGCGATAAAATAAGAGCGGCTAGATATGAGGGCTCTAAAACTATAAAGGTAGGAGTAGCCTATGAGAATATTCCTTCCTATGAGGTTTTAAAGCGAAGCATTGGAGCTAATAGCTACAATGTAGTTTTAAAGCTAAAGGATACTGATGGCTTAATAGCTATGGCTAGTGAGTATAAGTATTATTTACTAGATGAGAATGGTATTGTAAAAAGTGGCTTGGTTGATAATGATATATTTGTCTTCAAGGATGAGGGCTTACTTATGAATAAAACCTATACCTTTGTTATGTGCTTTAGCTTTGATTTATTAGATGGTAAGGGTATGAGAACTATTTATAGCTATAAGGATAGCTTTAATACTCTTTCTGGTATAAAAAGAAGAGATGTAATAGAGGGTAAGGATAGCATTAGAGTAGGCTTTGAGCTTAATCCAGGAGTAGCTATTACTGGTAGTAGGCTATATTTATTAGATGAGCTTTATAAGAGCAATAAGGGTAGCGAGGTAGTATTTAGTGATATTTATTCTGATTCAAGCTATTATATAGAGGTTGATTATAGCTATAGCCTAGCTGGTAAGGACTATGTGGATACGGTTGGCTTTACCTGTAATACCCTAGCTTATGACATACCTAAGGCTATGGGTAATGCGATGGTTCTTTCTAATAGCCTTAATCTTTATTTTGATTTAGTTGACCCAGATATGCTTACTAAGGCTATTAATGTGGATATCTATTTAGATAATGTTTTATTTAAAGCAACAAATAATTTAAGAGATTCTATAGCTTTAGCTAATCAGGTGTATGAGGAAATTACTATTAGTATTAGCCTAGAATATGACGCTAGGGATGGAAGGGGAAGTAAG
>JAHHSW010000241.1 GCA_020024985.1 Anaeroplasmataceae bacterium
TTATAGCTACTAATGTAATAATAGTTGAGCAGTTAGGGTTTGAAATAATTCCCTTACTTAATTTTATATCAGAAGCATTAATTTCTGGAATAATTAATGGTACATAAGGATTCATTCTAAAGGCACTAGAATTATCAATGAAGGTAGCACCTGCAGAAACTATATCATTAGCATATTCCTTAGCTACACTATTGCTGGCGACACCAAGAACAATATCCATTCCCTTGAATGAATCATGTCCTACCTCCATAATAGTATATTCCCTACCACTAAACATACATTTCTTACCCTGAGATCTTTTTGATGCTAAAAGACGTAGCTCATTAATTGGAAATTTTCTCTCCTCTAAAACCTTAAGCATTTCCTGGCCTACAGCTCCTGTAGCTCCAAGTATTGCAATATTATAACCTTTCATAATAACCTATAGCTCTATTAATTAAATAGAACATCCTCCATATCATATAATCCATTTGGCTTATCAATTAGCCATTTAGAAGCCTTAATAGCTCCACTTGCAAATATCTTCTTTGAATGAGCACTATGCTTAACAGCTAATATCTCATCCTCTCCACAGTACATTACCTCATGCTCACCAACAATAGTACCACCTCTTAAGGAATGTACTCCAACCTCTTCCTTCGCTCTTTTTGAGTAACCATCTCTTCCAGCGACTACCTTATAGCCAGTTTCAGCTACTATTGAATTTAATAGCATCTTAGCTGTACCAGATGGAGCATCAAGCTTTTTATTATGATGAGCCTCTACTACCTCTATATCAAAGTCATCCTTTAATATTGGAGTTATTTCCTTAACTAGTCTATTAAGTAAAATTACTCCTAAGGAGAAATTAGCACTAATTAATACCGGAGCGTAATTAGCTAAATCCTTAATTTTTTCGTTTTCCTCCTCATTAAAGCCTGTGGTTGCGAAAACAACTGGCTTATGTGAGGCCTTAATATTATCATAAATCATATTTAGGTTAGCTGGATTTGAAAAATCAATGACTAAATCATAATCCTCCTTAACCTCAGCTAAGGATTTATATTTACATTCAGGAGCAACTGATGCTACAAACATATCCTTAAGCATATCCTTTAATAGCTTACCCATAGCACCATAGCCAACTACTACTACCTTCATTAGTATAGTCCTCCCTTTTTCTTATCTAGCTCATTTATTAATCTTTCCCTGTTTCCTTCACTCATTCTATCAAGTGGTAATCTATAGTAGCCAACCCTATTACCTAAGTAATTCATGGCCTCCTTAACAGGAATTGGATTAGTCTCATAGAATAAGGCATTAGTTACTCCAAGTAAATCTCTTTGAATTTTAATAGCCTCAGTATACTTATTTTCTAAACATAAATGACACATCTCGCTTGTCCTTTTAGGAGCGATATTAGCAAGAACACTAATAACACCCATAGAGCCAATAGACATCATTGGAACTATTAAATCATCATTACCACTTAGCATAATAAAATCATCACTTAAAAGCTTACTTACCTCTACTGCATAGCTCATATTACCAGAAGCCTCCTTAATAC
>JAHHSW010000242.1 GCA_020024985.1 Anaeroplasmataceae bacterium
GGATGCTTGTAAGATTGAGCATGATTTAAGCCCAATTACATTCCAAAAAATTAAGGAATACATAAAAAAATATAATGATTCTAATAATAATTAATAAAAAATGTCGCTAATGAGAAAAATCTCACTTAGCGACATTTTTTTATACATTTTTAGCGGCCAAAAACAAATTACCAGCAATTTTAGCAGCTATAGGCTCAGTTTCAAGAAGCATATAGCCATGATTCAAAATAACTCTTTTAAATTCTCTACTGGACCATTTATTATAGATTTTAAAGCCTAAAAGCCTTAATATTCTCATTTTGAAGTCATTAGGCTCATAATCATAAATAAAGGTTGGTACAATCAAAATACCTCTAGGCTTTAATACCCTATGGCATTCTAATAGAACCTTAGAGGAATCTGGAACTATATGAAGCATATTAGCAGCTATGATAACATCAAAGCTAGCATTAGGATAATCTATCTTAGTTGCATCCATAACCTTAAAGCTTACATTTTCCATATTTCTTTTTTTTGCAATTTTTATCATATTACTAGAGTAATCAGTCGCTATATAGCTTTTTACTGAATCCTTAAGCCTAATAGCTAATTGACAGTTCCACAGCTTAGCTCAAGAACTGATTTAGTAATATTAAGGTAGCTACTAGCTAAAAAGGCAATTTGATCATATAGCTTTTTATCATTCTTTTCCTGAATTGAATAAAAATGTGACCCACGCTGCCAAAAGCCAATATTATCATTCATTAGCTCTTCTTCCTTCAAATAGTTTAAATCCTACTTATATTTTAACACAAAAGAAAGAAAGAAAGAAAGGTGCCAAAATTAATTATTACATCATAAATTTAGTATTTCTTTAGCAAGCCTATAAATAGGGATTTCTCTATTTTTAACAAGCCTACTAATTGGAGTATCAACTGTGCTTTCCATAATTTTTATAGCCTCGTCTAAGGATACCCATATAATTTCTTTAAACATAAGCCTTTCAAATTCCTCCTGATGAGAATCACAATGCTCCTTAGCTCTAAGAATATAATAGTAATTTAAATTATTTCTATTAATAAGATTATAATAATCATCAACTATTCCAATTTCCGCGATAACAGAAGCTACAACTCCAACCTCTTCTATAACCTCTCTAATTACAGCTTCTCTTGGGTTCTCATCATTATCGACGCCACCACCAGGTGTTTCATAGTAATCTCTATGCCCAAATATATCATCACCATAAACATGTATCATACAAACTTCATTTTTCTCATTTAAAAGAATTGCTCTAGCACATTTTCTAGTATGAGTGATTTTTGTAAAAGGGAATTCATTATCCTTTAGCTTATAAAGTAAATCCATAAAAGCCTCCTTAAAATAAAAAAAAAGCTTAAGTAAACTTAAGCAACATAGTCGGTTTGGTGACCCGTACGGGGTTCGAACCCATAAATGCATGCGTGAAAGGCATGTGTGTTAACCATTTCACCAACGGGCCAACTATAATGGCGCCCGCTGCCTGACTCGAACAGGCGACACCTTGATTAACAGTCAAGTGC
>JAHHSW010000243.1 GCA_020024985.1 Anaeroplasmataceae bacterium
GGCCAGAGGTTATGGTAGCATATGATGCTAATAGCAAGGCCCTATTCTCAGCTGATGCATTTGGTAAGTTTGGTGCTACTGATATTGAGGATGAGTGGGTTGATGAGGCAAGAAGATATTATATTGGTATTGTTGGTAAGTATGGTAGCTTTGTTCAAAAGCTATTCCCAAAGCTAGCTGGCTTAGAGATTGAAAAAATCTATTCATTACATGGACCAGTAGTAGAGGGTGATTTATTACCTGTTGCTTTAGATTTATATACAAAGTGGAGCTCATATACTCCAGAGGTTAATGGTACATTAATTGCTTACGCTTCAATTTATGGTAATACAAAGAAGGCTGCCGAGGCTTTATTAGAGGAGCTTGGTGATGAGAATGCTTGCATTATGGATTTAGCAAGAGTAGATATTCATGAGGCTATTGCTAATGCCTTTAAGTATAGTAAGCTTGTAATTGCATCTCCTACCTATAATACTGAGCTATTCCCAGTAGTAAGAGAGTTCATTCACGGCTTAACTGAAAGAAATTATACTAATAGATTAGTTGGTATTATTGATAATGGTACCTGGGGTCCTATGATTAAGAAGTGTATTCTAAAGGAGTTTGAAGGCTCTAAGGATATTCGCTTTACAGAGACAACTGTAGTTATTAAGTCTGCAATGAATAAGGCTAATGCTGAAGAAATTAAGGCTTTAGCTAAGGAGCTTAAGGAAAATTAATATGAAAAAAGCACCCTCGGGTGCTTTTTTTAGTATTATAAATATTATTAATCCTCAACTAGCTCATAAAGCTTATTTAGTATTTTAACCATTGCGTAGGTATCTAGCTCACAGTATCTAAGTAGGCAATAACGGATATTTTCTCTTTCCTCCTTAGGGAAGGACATAATATCTAAAAACATATTCATAGCCTCACTACCATTATGAATTAAATTTAGGTTATGATAATCAAGCTCTGGGTCATTAGGGAATAAGCCAGGTAGAATGTATTTAATAGAATAAGAGCCCTGGAATTCCTTTTTATAGATATCATGATTTTTAAATGGCTCCATTAAATCAATGAAGTTTAATCTCTTATAAAGCTCATCCTTAAGGCTTGGATGCATTAGGGCAAGCTCCTTTATTCTACTTGCCTCAAAGCTTGTGTTATAGGACATAATCATACTATCTGCTGGAATATCATTTATTAGGGATAAGGCTATTGCCTTTGTTGGGTTAGTACCCTCCTCTGCTAAGAATTCCTTGTGAATTGGCTTTTCTCCCTTACTATTTATTATATGTAGAGAATATTGGAAGGTAATTTGCTGATAAGGCCTTGTCCTATTATAAAGAGGTATAGCAGGCTGAATGGATTCAAAGTCTAGTAGATATAGTGGATAGCTAAGCTTAGCTAAGAAGGCCTTAATTGCCTCCTTATCAACCTTAATAGGTTTATTAAATAGCTCGAATTCAATAAGGTCCTTATTAGTAGTAGTTAATTTCTTATAATATGAAGAATTATAGATATCCTCAAAGGAAATTACTCCCTCC
>JAHHSW010000244.1 GCA_020024985.1 Anaeroplasmataceae bacterium
AAATCCATCCCCTTAATTTTTAATCACTTATTAGCTAGCTTTTTTAATAGCTCATCTTGAATATAAGCTGGAACCTGCTCATACTCATAGAACTCACGGTTAAAGAAGCCTGCACCCTGTGTTAATGACTTTAAATCATTTACATATTCAAGAATTTCAGCCTCAGGTACTAAAGCTGTAATCTTTTGGTTACCAACTGAATTGATATCCATTCCAATGATCTTAGCACGACGTTGATTTAAATCTGATAAAATATCACCAACTACCTCTGATGAAACAGTAACAACAATCTTAATAATTGGCTCTAGGATAACTGGATTACACTTAGGATATGCATCCTTGAAGGCAAGAATACTAGCCATCTTGAAGGCTAATTCATTTGAATCAACTGGATGATACTTACCATCCTTTAAAATTGCATGAACGCCAATTACTGGGAAGCCAGCAAGTAAGCCCTTTTCACATGCCTCATTAAAGCCCTTCTCTACTGCTGGGAAGTAATTCTTAGGTACTGCACCACCAAATACCTCCTCGGTAAATAGATTCTTTTCTGCTGGTTCAAAATCCATTTGAACTACACCATAGAAGCCAGAACCACCTGATTGCTTAACATATCTACCATCACCAGTAGCCTTATTTCTAATTGTTTCACGATAAACAATTTGAGTATCCTCAATATCTACCTCTAGCTTATAGGTATTCTTCATCTTATCAAGAATATACTTTAAATGTCCTAAGCCTAGGGTACCAATTAATAATTGATTAGTTTCAACATTTCTCTTAAGCTCAATTATCTTATCCTCAAGCATAATCTTAGATAATACCATAGATAGCTTATCCTCATCCTGCTTTGTCTTTGGTACTAAGCCCTTAAAATAAACTGCAGTTGGATATTGAATAGCTGGGTAGGTAATTTGAGACTTTGGAGAGCATAGTGTCATAGAGTTTTCTAAGCCCTCAATCTTAGTAACACAGCCAATATCTCCAGCATGAATTTCAGTAGCTGGGTTTAGCTTACCACCAAGAACAGTAAATAGCTGAGAGGCTATGGCTGTTCTATTTAAATTTGGAATATAAACCTCATCACCAGCATGTAAAACACCAGAGTTTACCTTAAATACATTACTAATTCCTGCATATGGATCGACATTAGTTTTAAAAATAAATGCAGAGAATGGCTCATCGTCTCTAGTATGTCTTTCAACTACATTACCATCCTGATCTGTACCAGTAACTGGCTTTAAATCTGATGGGTTAGGTAAATAATCAATTAGCATATCTA
Source organism: Anaeroplasmataceae bacterium (assembly GCA_020024985.1). Lineage (GTDB taxonomy): Bacteria > Bacillota_I > Bacilli_A > Acholeplasmatales > Anaeroplasmataceae > Anaeroplasma. The sequence goes on from JAHHSW010000244.1 coordinate 1,283, forward strand.
GCATAGTATGAATACCAATGTTCTTTGTTGCTGAACCAACTAATACTGGAATAAGCTCACCATTTAAAACACCAGTACGAAGACCATCATGAATCTCCTGACGAGTTAACTCCTCACCATCAAAGAACTTCTCAAGAAGCTCCTCTGAGGTTTGAGCAACAGCCTCAACCATAGTGTTATGAAGCTCAAATACCTTAGCCTTCTTCTCTGGATAAATTTCATCCTCAACACATTCAGTAC
>JAHHSW010000245.1 GCA_020024985.1 Anaeroplasmataceae bacterium
CTAATACCTTAACCTTAACCCTTTGACCAAGCTCTAGCTCATATCTAGCGGCAACATAAATACAGCCATCCACCTCATCAGGGGCATAGGAATCATTTCTTGCAATATACATAAATGCTTCCTCATCATAGCCAATTATGAAGCAATCCTCAAGGACACTACCAATAAGAGCCTTATTCTTAGCAAGAGCAATCTCCTGCTGAGTAGCCATAACACGCTCATATCTAGCCTGCTTAACTGTCTCAGGAATGATATTAGGGTAGGTAGTAGCCTTAGTACCTTCCTCTAATGAGAAGGTGAAGGCACCTAAGCGATCAAATTTAACCTCCTTCATAAAGTCGATTAAATTATCTATATCCTCCTCTTCCTCATAAGGGAAGCCTACAATTAGTGTTGTACGGATAGTAGCGTTAGGAATTTCCTCTCTAATCCTTTTAAATAAATCAAGCATAAATTCCTTACTACCACGTCTAGACATAGCCTTTAGTAGCTTATTTTCACTATGCTGAATAGGAATATCAAAATAAGGCATTACCTTTGGATTATTCTTAATAAAGGAAATTAATTCATCAGTAACTATATCTGGATATAGATATAAAAGCCTTAGCTTGAAATCTCCTGGAATCTTAACAAGCTCAGCTAGTAAATCAGTTATAGCTAGCTTATGGTATAAATCCCAGCCATACTTTGAGGTATCCTGAGAAATTAAATTAATTTCATAGGCACCCTCAGCTACATGCATCTTAACCTCTTCAATTATAGATTCCATTTTTCTACTTCTTAAATTACCTCTAATAAGTGGAATAGCACAGAATGCACAACGATTTGTACAGCCCTCTGAAATCTTAACATATCTCATATAGCTTGGAGTTGAATAAACTCTTTCAAGAGGTGAAAAATCATTAGTTAGCTTAAAGCTTGATGAAACTAGGCTATTAATAATTTCCTTAATACTACCATATTCATCAATACTAATAAAGCGGTCTACCTCAGGTAAAAGCTTTTCAATTTCATTTTTATATCTTTGAGATAAGCAGCCACATACAATTAGCTTACAGCCTGGCTTCTTATAATCAGCAAGCTCTAGAATAGAATCAATCGCTTCCTTTCTAGCACTCTCAATAAAGGCACAGGTATTAACCATAATAATATCAGCCTCATTAGGATCATTAGTAAGCTCCATTTTTTCCTTACATACACCTAAAATCATTTCTGTATCAACCTGATTTTTAGCACATCCAAGGCTTAAAACATAAATCTTCATATTTTACACCATCACTTAAACATATAATAAAATTCCTAGCATTACTGCTACTGCAGCTATGCAAATTAGGGCTAGCCAGAAGAAGCCCTTATACTTTTTAATTATGCCTAGAATAAATCCTAAGCCCCCACAGGCAAGCATACCTAATAATGGAGTATTACCTAATAGCATTTCACCTGGATTAGCATTTATAGCCCCATAGCTAGCTAATACATTAAATAAAAATAAGGTAGCGAAGCCTACAAG
>JAHHSW010000246.1 GCA_020024985.1 Anaeroplasmataceae bacterium
AAATAAAATAGAAGACCATATCTATGATTTTAATTTGGTTAAGGACTCTGATAGATTCATAAAGGCTATGCTTGTTGATAGTGAGGAAAATCTTAATAGAGAAATTAAAAACATTGATAGTGAATTATCAAGTTCTCTAACAATGGTAAGAAGCTCAAAAATCTTTTTAGAATTTTTAAATCCTAATACCTCTAAGGGAGAGGCTTTAAAATTCCTAGCTAATTACCTAAATATTGATATTAAGGATACAATGGCTATAGGTGATGCCGGAAATGATCTACCAATGCTTATGGCTGCAGGAATTGGAGTATGCATGGAAAACTCATTTCCTGAAATTAAGGAAAAATGTAAATATATAACTGAATCTAATTTAAATAGTGGTGTTGCAAAAGCAATTAATCGCTTTGTTTTAAATAAATAATAAAAGGACTATGAATCCAAGCTTTTAAAGCATAGGCTTTTCATAGTTCCTTTTTTTATTTACCTGATATAAGCTCCTTAGCATGCTCAAGCGCATAAACGCTTAGGGCATCTCCTGATAGCATGGTGGCAATTTCCATAACCCTACTATCAAAATCAAGTTCCTTAATTCTTGTATAGGTTCTTTCCTTTTCCTCTTCCTTATATATCTTCTTGTGGATATCTCCTATAGCGGCTACCTGTGGTAGATGGGTAATACATAAAACCTGAGTAGATTTAGAAATTTCATGCATCTTAATAGCTATTTTCTTAGCAGTTGATCCACTAACTCCAGTATCTATTTCATCAAAAACCATAAGGCCAACCTTCCCCATCTTAGCAATATGAGCCTTAAAGGCTAGCATTATTCTACTCATCTCTCCACCTGAGGCTACCTTATGAAGTGGCTTTAAAGGCTCTCCCTTATTAAAGCTTATAAGGAAGGCTGGCTTATCACAGCCATTCTCCATAAAAATAGATTTATCAAGAGGATTACTATAATCCACCTCATTAAATTCTATTTTAAAGGTTGTATTAGCTAAATCTAGCTCCTTACATTCAGAAATTATAAAGCCTTCTAGCTTTCTAGCAATTTCCTTTCTATAGCTAGTTAAGACCATGCTCCTATCCTTTAAAGTACTATAGGCCTTATTTAAGGATGCTAAGGACTCCTTTAATACCTCATCATAATTAGTAACCATTTCTATTTCAATAGTTATTTCCTTAAGATAGTCAATAAGCTCAGGGACAGTCTTTTTATACTTTTCCTTACACTTGTTAATTTCATTTAAGCTTTCAATATACATATTAAGCTCATCCTCATCATAATCTAAAGATGAGATTTGATGAGAAATTTGATCATGTATTTCCTCACAAATATAATATGAATCCATAAGCCTTTCCTTAAAGTCAGAAAATTCACTAGAAAGCCCTTCTATTTTTTCAAGGCTCTTAGCTGCCTCATAAAGGCTATCAATGGCACCATTATCTAGGCTTTGATATCCCTCATTTAGGCTTTGGAAAATCATATCATAGTTACTTAGC
>JAHHSW010000025.1 GCA_020024985.1 Anaeroplasmataceae bacterium
CATTATAATAGGCTTCATTCTTAACAAAATCATCTATTACTCTAAATAAATGCTCAAGGCCCTGATGCTTAAAATCAGTATGACCTAGCCTAAAGAAGAAGTCGAATGGAGATGCCTCATTATCTAAAACTACCTTCATAGCGGATTTCATAATACCTGCATTATAGTAGTGCTCAAAGCTATCCTCTGCTAGGTGGATATTACTAATGTCCTCCTCGCTCATAAAGTCATTTCTTATAACCTCATAGGGAGCCTTATCATCCCAAACATAATTATAGGTAATAGCTTCCTTAAATAGCCTAGTACCATAAAGAAGCTTTAAAAAGCCTAGCTGAAGCTCCTTAGGTCTTAGGGCTACTACATCATTGAAGGTTTTTTCAAAGCTTTTATAGTCCTCATAGGGAAGACCAGCAATTAAATCTAGATGGAGGTCTATAATACCTGCATCCTGGATTTTATTGATATTTGAGAAGAGGATATCATTATTTTGAATTCTACCAACTGATCCATTAGTTTTTATATTAGTAGACTGGATACCTATTTCAAAGCGAATTAGATTCTTAGGGGCTTTTTCATTAATATAATCTATAAACTGAGGCTTTAATAAATCACCAGTTATTTCAAACTGGTAGGATTCACCCTCCTTATGGTTTTCTATAATAAAATCGATCAGATTTAAAAACTTAGGGTTAGCATTATAGGTTCTATCTAGGAATTTAAATACTCTAGCACCCTTAGCCTGAAGGAGTAGTATTTGTTTTTTAATTTCCTCCATATCAAAAAACCTTACCTTATTATCTAAGGAGGCCATACAATATCCACAGTGATATGGACAGCCTCTAGAGGTTTCAATATACATTATTTTATTTTTACAATCATCATAGTCTAGATAAGCCATTTTAGATTTCTTAATATCTACAAGCTTATCAAAGGTGAAGCCTCCCTTATAATAAAGGTTTGGAACCTTATCTATAGTAATTCTATTATTAATATAATCTAGTAGTAAATCATAGGCCTCCTCACCCTCGTTTTTAATAACAAAGGAAGCGAGGTCATTATCTAGATAGTATTTAGCATTATAGCTTACCTCAGGTCCACCTAGTATTATGATTTTATCCTTTAATAAAGGAAGAAGCTCCTTTATTTTATTAATGTTCCAAATATAGCAGGAGAATGCTATACAATCATAGTCCTTTAAAAACTCTAGTATATGGCTATTACTATCCTTAATAGTAAATTTCTTAATATCGACTGGATATTTAGTGTTTTCCTTTAAAAGCCTAATTGCTAGATTAGGGTGGATATATTTAGCATTTATACCTAGTAACAAATATTTCATAATAATCACCATTTGCTATTCTATCATAAAATTGTGGAAAACATACTATCTTTATGTTAAAATAGTGCGGTAAGGAGTTGATGCATATGCCATTTCTACCTATTACAGTAGAGGAAATGAAGGAATATGGCTGGAAGCAGCCAGATTTTGTATTCGTTATAGGCGATGCCTATATTGATCATCCATCATTTGGTCCAGCAATTATTTCAAGAACACTTGAAAACTTTGGCTACAAGGTTTGTATAATATCTCAGCCAGATATGAATAATGATGAGGATTTTAAGAGATTTGGTAAGCCAAGGCTATCATTCTTAGTATCTAGTGGTAATATTGATTCAATGGTAAATCATTATTCTGTTAGTAAAAGAAGAAGAAAAAAGGATTATTATACCCCTAATGGAGAGATGGGTAAAAGACCTGATAGAGCTACTATTCGTTATGCATCTAAGCTACGTGAGCTATACCCAGATAGCGCTATAGCCATTGGTGGTATTGAGGCCTCCTTAAGAAGATTAAATCATTATGATTATTGGGATAATAAGGTAAGAAGAAGTATTTTACTTGATTCTCATGCGGATATTTTATTATATGGTATGGGAGAAAAGACAATAGTAGAGTACGCTGATGCCTTAGATTCAGGTATGGATGTTAAGGATGTAATCTATATTAGAAATTCCTGCTGGAAGACTAAGGACCCAGATTTACTACCTCCAGATGGAATAATGCTTCCAAGCTATGATGAGGTTTTAGCTGATAAGATGAATTATGTTAAGAGCTTCCAAATTCAGCATAGAAATACTGATGCGATTACAGGTAAGCCATTAATTGAAAAATATAAGAACTGCTATGTTGTACAAAATCCACCAGAGTTCCCATTATCACGTGCAGAGATGGACGCAACCTATGCCCTACCTTATATGAGAGCGTGTCACCCTCTAATTGAGGCTAAGGGACATGTTCCTGCGATAGATGAGGTGAAGTTTAGTGTTATTTCTAATAGAGGCTGCTTTGGTGAATGTCACTTCTGTGCCTTAACCATGCACCAGGGAAGGGTTATTCAGTCTCGTAGTAAGGAAAGTATTATAAATGAGATAAAGGAAATTAGTCAGGAGCCTGATTTTAAGGGCTATATCCACGATATTGGTGGACCTACAGCTAACTTCTATAATAAGGCCTGTCATAAGCAGGAGAAGTATGGTGCTTGTACTAATAGAGAGTGCCTAGGCTTTTCTCCTTGTAAGAATCTAGAGGTAGATCATACAGAGTATTTAGATATTTTAAGGGAGGCAAGAAAGCTTCCAGGCATAAAGAAGGTCTTTATTCGTTCAGGCCTTCGCTATGACTATATTATGTATGATAAGAATAAGGAATTCTTTGATGAGGTAGTACAGTACCATGTATCTGGTCAGCTAAAGGTCGCACCAGAGCATGTTGATGATAGGGTATTAATTAGAATGGGTAAGCCATCAAGAGAGCTATATGATCAGTTTGTTGATTTATATAAGGATTTAAACCGTAAGCATGGTAAAAATCAGTACCTAGTACCATATCTTATGTCAAGCCATCCAGGAAGCACCCTAGATGCGGCTATTACCCTAGCTGAGTATTTAAGGGATATTGGTCATATGCCAGAGCAGGTACAGGATTTCTATCCTACCCCTGGTACCGCCTCAACCTGTATGTATTATACGGGTATAGACCCATTTAAAAATGAGGAGGTCTATGTACCAAGAGACCCACATGAGAAGGCTATGCAAAGAGCCCTAATGCAATACCGTCTACCACAAAACTATAATTTAGTTCATGAGGCCCTAGTTAAGGCTCATAGAACTGATTTAATAGGCTATGGTAAGAAATGCTTAATTAAACCAAGGTATTAATTATTGGGAAGGAAAAATCCTTCCCTTTTCGCTTTCTATTAATTCACATTTTCTTGTATTAAAAATGAAAATATTATATAATGAGCTAAATGGAGGTATTTAGCCTATGGAAGAAATTTTAGAGGTAAGGGGCTTAACTAAGACATTTAAAATGTCTCGTAAGCAACAAAAAATAAGTAAGACAACAGAGCCTATAAAGGTTGCTGTAGAGGATTTATCCTTTAAGGCCTATAAGGGTGAAATATATGGTCTATTGGGGCCTAATGGGGCTGGTAAAACCACAACCCTAAGAATGATTGCAACCCTAATAAAGCCAGATAAGGGGGACGCAGTAGTAGATGGGGCTAGTATAATAGCTAACCCAGAGCTTGTAAGAAGTAAGATTGGCTTTTTAACTAGTGAGCTTAAGCTTGAGGACTTCTTCACACCATCATATTTATATGATTTCTTTTCGGATTTACATAATGTGGATAAGGAGGTTGCTATAAAAAGAAAGGCTGAGCTTTTTAAACGCTTTGGGGTAGATGAATTCCAGGAGGTTAAGGTTGGTGATTTATCTACTGGTATGAAGCAAAAGGTAAGTCTAATTATATCTATAGTACACGATCCTAATATTATAATCTTTGATGAGCCTACTAATGGTCTTGATGTAATTACTGCTAAGGTAGTTACTGACTTTTTAATAGATTTAAAGAATAGAGGTAAGACGATAATATTATCTACTCATATATTCTCACTAGTTGAAAAGCTATGTGATAGGGTAGGTATTATAATTAATGGTAAAATGATTGCATCTGATAACCTAAATAGCCTTTTAAATGGTAGAAGCATGGAGGATGTCTTCTTTGAAATCTATGAAAGAGAGGTAGGGAAGGTAGAATGAGAACGATTGGTATAATATTAAAAAAGGAATTAAAGAGATTCTTTACTGATTATAGAATGCTTATGGGTATTATTTTACCAGGCTTATTAATCTTTGTAATCTATACTATAATGGGTAATATTATGCAGGATAGCTTTGCCCCTGATAATAATTATATAGTTTATATAGAAAATGAGCCTGAGGCCTTTAAGCTACCAGCTAGTATGGAAGCAGGAGATAGTAAAATTAGCTTTATAGTTAATGAGCGTGATTTAACTAAGGAGGAAATCCTTAATGGTATTAGAGAAAAGGAAATCCATGCCTATATTGTTTATGAGGAGGGCTTCATGGATAAGGTTAATGCCTATGATCCAGCATCAGGTAATCCTGCTCCTAATATAGAGCTTTATTTTAATTCATCAGATGAGACCTCTAGTGCCTTTTATCAATTTTATGTAGGGTATTTAGATACTATAGAGGCTCAAATGACTAATAAGTTTGATATTAATAGAGGTGATGGAAGCTTTGATTTAGCTACTAAGGAGGACGTTAGTAAGCTAGCCCTATCAATGATGCTACCACTATTATTAATGATCTTCCTATTTTCAGGCTGTATGGCCTTTTGTAGTGAATCAATTGCAGGAGAAAAGGAAAGAGGAACCTTCGCAACTATGCTTATTACCCCTGCTAAGAGGTATCAAATAGCCTTAGGTAAGGTCCTTGCCCTAGCAATAGCATCACTTTCATCATCAGTTGTATCATTTATAGGGCTTATAGCATCCCTACCAACCTTAATGGGTGGGGATATAACCCTAAGCATGTACGGGGTAGGAACCTTTGTGCTTTTCCTACTTGTCATAATGGTAACAGTACTATTATATACAACCATACTAACTATGACATCAGCCTATGCTAAGAGTGTAAAGGAGGCATCAACCCTAGCCTCACCAATAATGATAGTAGTAATGCTTATTTCCTTAACAGGAATGATGCAAAGAGATTTTACTCCAGCTACAGCTATGTATTTAATTCCTATTTATAATTCACTACAGTGCTTTAGTGGCTTATTAAGAATGGATATTAGTATGCTAAATTTAGGAGTTACTATTTTATCTAATATAGTGTTTATTGGGCTTGGAGTATTTGCCCTAGCTAAGATGTTTAATAGTGAAAGAATAATGTTTAATAAATAAAAAAGGCCTAGCTTATCCACATAAGCTAGGCTTTATTACTATATGAAATTAGATACCCTCTGCAAGCATAGCATCACAAACCTTTTCAAAGCCTGCGATATTAGCTCCACTTACTAAATCAAATTTATTGCCTGATTCAATAGCCTTATCAAGAGTGTTTTTGAAGATATTAACCATGATAGTATGAAGCTTACTATCAACCTCCTCAAAGCTCCAGCTTAAATGAAGTGAGTTTTGGCTCATTTCAAGGCCAGAGGTTGCAACACCACCAGCATTGGCAGCCTTAGCTGGACCAAAGACAATGTTATTTTCAATGAAGTACTTGCTAGCCTCTAGGGTAGATGGCATGTTTGAACCCTCGCATACACAAATAACACCATTTTTAACTAGAGCCTTTGCAGCGTCTAAATCTAGCTCGTTTTGAGTGGCACAAGGAAGTGCTATATCACATTTAGTATTCCAAATGTTTTTTGAACCCTCATAGTAGAATGAGCCAGGTACTCTATTTGTGTACTCCTTAATTCTCGCTCTTTCAACCTCTTTAATTTGCTTAACCACATCAAGCTTAATTCCCTCTGGGTCATAAATGTAGCCGTTTGAATCACTCATAGCCACAACCTTACCACCTAGGGTAGTAGCCTTTTCTGCGGCGTAGATAGCTACATTACCACTACCAGATACTACTACAGTTTTATTATTAAAATCAGTATTTAATAAATGCTTTAGAGCCTCACTAGTAAAGTAGCATAGGCCATAGCCTGTAGCCTGCTTACGAGCAAGAGAGCCACCGTATGATAAGCCCTTACCAGTTAATACACCATTAAATTCTCCTCTAATTTTCTTGTACTGACCAAACATATAGCCAATTTCACGAGCTCCTACTCCGATATCACCAGCAGGAACATCCTCCTCTGGTCCTATATATTTATAAAGCTCAGTCATAAAGGCCTGACAGAAGTGAAGAATTTCACTATCGCTCTTTCCCTTAGGGTCAAAGTCAGAGCCTCCCTTTCCACCACCCATAGGTAGTGAGGTTAAGGAATTCTTAAGGGTTTGCTCAAGGCCTAGGAATTTAATAATTGATCTATTTACAGATGGGTGGAAGCGTAGCCCTCCCTTGTATGGACCAATGGCACTATTATATTGGACTCTATAGCCCTTATTAACCTGGTATTCACCCTTATCATTAACCCAAACAACCTTAAATTCAATTAGCCTTTCAGGCTCTAGGAAGCGCTCTAATATTTTTTTAGCCTCAATTTCCTTATGCTTCATTACATATGGCTCTAAAGAGATAAGTATTTCCTCGGCAGCCTGTAAAAATTCAGGCTCAGCGGAATAGCTTTTCTTTAGGTCATTATATACTCTATTTACATATTCTGTTTTAAACATCATTATACCTCCTTTGGTAACAATTTTTATTTTACATTCAGGCAAATAAAAAATCAATATATAGGAGCTAAAAGTAATGGATATACTAAAAATACTATTAATTTTACGAATATAATAAATTAATATACACATTTAAAATAATGTGATATAATACTTTAAGAAATTAGGTGGTAAGATGATTAAAGCAGTTGTATTTGATTTAGATGGAACATTACTTAATACCCTAGAGGATCTTATGGATTCCTGTAATTACGCTATAGCTAAATATGGCTATAAAAAGATTACCTTAGCTGAAACTAAGGCCTTTATAGGTAATGGAATTAAAAAGCTTATAGAAAGAAGCCTTAAGGGGGACTTAACCTATTTAGAGGAGTGCTATGAGGCCTTCAAGGAATATTATTATGTTCACTGTAATATCCACACTAAAAAATACCCTGGTATTGATGAATTAATAGATTACCTAATTTCAAATAATATAAAAATAGGTGTAGTATCAAATAAAAGATATGATACCCTAAACCTCTTAGTCCATGCTCATTTTCAGGATAAATTTAAAGAGATTATTGGAGATGGTGAGGGCTTAAAAAGAAAGCCAGAGCCTGATACCATAATAGAGATGGCAAGAAGGCTTGAGGTAGATATTAATGAGCTTGCCTATGTAGGGGATAGCAATGTTGATGTTGAGACTGTTAAAAATTCAGGCTCAATTGGTTTATTTGTAGATTATGGATTTAGAGATAGAGATGTGCTAATAGAATGTGGGGCTAGGAATATCTTTTCCTCACCTCTTGAAATTAAGTCATATCTTATGAGGGAGAAGTAATGGATGCAGAGATTGTCATTCTAGTCTTTGGTATTATTGGCACAATTGCCTTTGCGATATCTGGTGCCTTAATAGCAATTGAAAGAGATTTAGATTTGCTTGGAGTAATTATAATAGCGGTAATAACTGCCTGTGGAGGTGGAGTTTTTAGAGACATTATGCTTGGTAAGGGTATATCAATGTTTTTAGAGCCAATTTATCCACTTATAGCCACCATTACTGGTAGTATAGTATTTGGGGTAATGTATTTAATAAGAGATATGAAATGGGAAAAAACTAGGGCCTATAAAATGTTTTATAATATAATAGACGCCATTGGGCTTGGGGCCTTTGTTGTGACTGGTGCGACTGTGCCTATGAATTTAGGGGTTATTAATATTTTCCCAGTTACCTTCTATTCAGTTTTAACTGGCTGTGGAGGAGGAATGCTTAGAGATATTTGTGTTGGAAAGATTCCTGCAATCTTCCGTAAGCATATATACGCAATTGCCGCAATAATTGGAGCCTTAATCTATTATGGCTCTGTTAGTATGAGGCTTCCTTTACTTGCTTCCATACTTATTACTGTTTTTGTGGTTGTAGCAATTAGATTTTTGGCATATTATTTTGAATGGAGCCTACCAAAGGTTAGGCTTAAGGAAAGAAATGCCTAGCATGCTTTTATTTATAAAAGGACGTACTAGCGCCCTTTTTAATTTTTAAGGAGGCAAAAATGAATATTGAGCTTGTAATTTTAATTTTTGGCTGTATTGGTACTATTTCGTTTGCGATAAGCGGAAGCCTAATCGCTATAGAAAAGAAATTTGATATTGTAGGAGTTTTAATTCTAGGCTTTATTAATGCCTGTGGAGGAGGCTTCTTAAGGGATGTTATAATTGGTAAGGACATTGTAATGTTTAAGGACCCAATTTTTCCTATTCTAGCCTTTAGTGTTGCCCTATTAGTTTTTATAGTGCTTTATGCAATAAAAAATCTAGATTTTATTCATTCTAAATACTATAGGCTAATTCAAACCACGATTGAGGCAATAGGCCTTGGAGCCTTTGTTATAAGTGGAGCAGAGGT
>JAHHSW010000026.1 GCA_020024985.1 Anaeroplasmataceae bacterium
GCTCAAGATGCTCATCCTTTTCAGCACCAAGAGAACGAATTTTATCATTTAAATCCTCGGTTTCATTTCTTTTTAAAACCTTAAAGTCAGATAGCTTTTCCTTATATTCCTTATTGTAGCCCTCTAAGATTTGAGTTTGCTCAAGAATACGAGAATTGTAGCCCTGAATCATTTCCTCAGTTTCCTTTTTATATTCCTTTATGGCTGTTAAATAAGTATTTTTAAGCCTATTAAGCTCCTCAGCTAGCTGATCATTATAATAGATAATATTATCTCCATAGCTTTCCTTGGCAATAGAGTATTGATAATTATATCTATTTATAGCATCCTTATTTTCCTGAACGAACATTTCTACATGCTTAGATGAGGAACGCTTAAAGAATTCTATATCCTGAAGGGTATCCTCCTTAGTTTGCTGATTGGTTAATTTACTATTATTTATTTCCTCATTTAGGGCATTAATATTGTCCTCATATTTTTTCTTTATAACAGCCATTCTTTCATCTAGGCTACTTAGTAGCTCAGCTGAGTTTTCTTCATAAATGTCTAGAAGGGTATCCTTTTGATTTTTTAAGGAAACAATGTTATCTATTAATGAATCCATAGTTTGAGCTGATGATTGGTATAGGGTGGCTATTGTATCCTTTAGGTAGGTAAAGTCCTCCCTCTTAAAGGGCTCATATGAATCAAGGCCTTCAAAGTCATTAATGATTTCATTAAGCTTGTCATTAACCTTATTAAGTATTTCCTTTATGTCTACCATACCATCACCCCCTCATTGCTTTAGTACTTATTATATTATATAATTAATTTAGTTTATAGTAAAGAATTGAAGGTAAATTTATATGCGTTGTTTTTGTAAAATGGAAATGAATAAAATTATTATAGATAAGCAGGAATATTATCTTTGCCCTAGCTGTGGATATTTAAAAAAGGTGAATATCCTAAATGCCAAGGAAGAGAAGGAAAGATATGATAAGCATATATGTGATAGTGGCTATTTAGAATATATGAGGCGAGTTTATAATAGCCTAAGGCCTTATTTAAGGGATGGTGCTACCATAGATTTTGGCTGCGGTAAAATTCATGCCCTAGCGAATATTATGAATGAGGATAATAGACACTGTGACTATTATGATTTATATTACTATAATAATATGCCTAATTCTAAATATGATAATATAATACTAATTGAGGTATTTGAGCATATTGAGGATATTTATGCTTTACTAGAGGATTTAAAGGGAAGGCTTAATAATAAGGGTAGAATTATTATTATGACTAAGCCTAAGTCTAAGGAGCTAAGTGGCTGGTGGTATTTAAGGGATAGCACTCATATAAGCTTTATAGAGCCTAAGACTATGGAGGTGCTAGGCTCATTACTAGGCCTAGAGGTAGAAATTGATAAATTTAATGATATATTTATTTTAACTAAAAATAATTAAAAAATATGACTATTATTATAGCGAAGGAATAGAAAAAAATAGGCTAAATGGCTAGTTTTTTCTTTTTCTTTGAGCTCTTTTATGGTATGATATTGTGGGTGGTTGTTTATGTATGGATATATAAGTGGAATTGTAACGGAAATTACACCAAAATATATAATTTGTGAGAATAATGAAATAGGCTATTTATTGATAGTTGCTAATCCATATAATTTTAGATTAAATGAAAAATATAAGATTTATACTCATCAGTATGTAAGAGAGGATGTTTTAGATCTTTATGGCTTTCAAACTAAGGAGGAGAAGGAGCTATTTTTAAAGCTTATTTCTGTAAGCGGAATAGGCCCTAAGAGTGCACTTAGTATGCTAGCAAGTGGTAGCGTTAATGAAATATGCAGTGCCATTGAAAATAGAAATGATGCCTATTTAAGAAAGTTCCCTGGTATAGGAGCTAAGGCATCTCAGCAAATTATTTTAGATTTAAGAGGTAAGCTATCATTTGAAATGGTAGATACTAGGGTTCAATCCTCATCAAAGCTTGATGAGGTAAGTGAGGCCTTAGTATCCTTAGGCTATAATAAGAAGGAAATAGCTAAGGTAGTTAGTAAGCTAGACCCAGCCCTTGAGGTTGCTGCCTTAGTTAAGGAAGCATTAAAGCAAATGGTAAGGTAGGTGATTAGATGCCAAAGAGTGAAGAGCAAAGAGTAATTGACCCAAGCCTAGATGAGGGTGAGGGAGAAAGTGAGCTTACACTTCGTCCACTTTCAATAAATGAATATATTGGTCAGGATGAAAGCAAGGAAATGCTATCAATTTACATTAAGGCTGCTCTTAAGCGTAATGAGGCATTAGATCATGTGCTTTTATATGGGCCTCCAGGCCTTGGTAAGACAACACTTGCTCAAATTATTGCTAACGAGCTTGATGTAAATATCAAGGTAATGTCAGGACCTGCCGTTGAAAGAAGTGGTGATTTAGCAGCAGTCTTATCGACACTTCAGGAGGGTGATGTTTTATTTATTGATGAAATACATCGCTTGCCACGCTTCTGTGAGGAGGTACTATATAGTGCAATGGAGGATTATGTTTTAGATATAATGGTTGGCAAGGATAGCCAGGCTAGAAGCATAAGAGTAGAACTTCCTCCATTTACCCTTGTTGGTGCAACAACTCGCTTTGGTGATTTGTCAGCTCCACTTCGTGACCGCTTTGGAGTGGTTTTAAGGCTTGAGTATTACAAGGTTAGTGAGCTTAAGACAATAATTAAGCGTACAGCTCAGGTTTATAATACAGAGATAGCTGATGAGGCAGCTACTGAGCTTGCGATGAGAAGCAGAGGTACACCTCGTATTGCTAATAGATTATTTAGAAGAGTTAGAGATTTTGCAGATATAAAGAATGATGGAGTAATTTCTTTAGAGATTTGTAGGGAGGCCCTAGGAAAGCTTGGTATTGATTCAGATGGTCTAGACTATACTGATTATAGATACCTAAGAGCTATTTGTCAGACCTTTAATGGTGGACCTGTTGGTGTTGAGTCGGTTGCGGCTACAATATCAGAGGAGGTAACGACTATAGAGGATGTTTATGAGCCTTATTTACTTCAGGAGGGCTATATAAAAAGATCTAATAGAGGCCGTATAGCGACCCAAAAGGCTTATGATAAGCTAGGAATAAAATATTTTAAGGGGATTTTCGAATGATTTTAACAAGTGATTATGATTACGATTTACCTGAGGAGCTAATTGCTCAAACTCCACTTACAAATCGTAGTGAGTCTAGATTAATGGTTCTAGATAGAAAAGCTAAGACAATAGAGCATAAAAGGTTTTCAGATATAATAGATTATTTAACACCTAATGATGTTTTAGTATTAAATGATACAAAGGTTATACCTGCTCGTTTAATCGGACATAAGGAGGATACAGGTGCGGTTATTGAGATTCTTTTATTAAAGGATATGGGAAATAACGTATGGGAAACTCTAGCCAAGCCTCAAAGAAGGGTTAAGCTTGGTGGCATCATTACCTTTGGTGATGGTAGATTAAAGGCTAAGTGTATTGATAAGGAGAACATGGGCGTTTGTCATTTCGAGCTTATTTATGACGGTATTTTAGTAGAAATACTTGATTCCTTAGGAGAAATGCCATTACCACCATATATCCATGAGAAGCTAGCTGATAAGGATAGATATCAGACTGTATATGCTAAGAACCCTGGTAGTGCAGCTGCACCAACAGCGGGACTTCATTTTACCCCAGAGCTTTTAAAGAAAATTGAGGAAAAGGGTATAGAGATTGTTTATATTACCCTTCATGTTGGTCTTGGTACCTTTAGACCGGTTGAGGAGGATGATTTAACAAATCACGTAATGCATACTGAGTATTATGAGATTAGTGAGGAGGCTGCTAATAGCTTAAATAGGGCTAAGGCTACTGGTAAGAGAATCGTTGCGGTAGGAACTACCTCAACTAGAACTCTTGAAAGTGCATATGATAATGGCTTTAAAAAATGCTGTGCTAATACCTCAATATTTATTTATCCAGGCTATAAGTTTAAGGCTATAGATGCGCAAATTACTAATTTCCATCTACCTAAGTCAACATTAATTATGCTAGTTAGTGCGTTTGCAGGAAGAGAGTTTATCCTTGATGCCTATAAGGAGGCAGTAGAGGAAAAATATCGTTTCTTCTCATTTGGAGACGCAATGTTTATAAAGTAAGGAGATAAAAATATGCTATATAATGAATATTTAAATGATAATAACCCAAGAGTACAAATTGATATGGGTGAATATGGAGTAATGGATTTAGAGCTATTTCCAGAGGTTGCTCCTATAACAGTTGAAAACTTCCTATCATTAGTTGATAGAAAATTCTATGATGGAATTATTTTCCATAGAGTTATTCCAGGCTTTATGATTCAGGGTGGTGACCCTGAGGGAATGGGCTACGGCGGAAGTGGTAAGAACATTAAGGGTGAGTTTAAGCAAAATGGTGTTAATAATGAGCTTAACCATACTAGAGGTGTTATTTCAATGGCTCGTAGCATGATGCCAAATTCTGCTTCAAGCCAATTCTTTATTATGCACAAGGATGCACCACATCTAGATGGTGGCTATGCAGCCTTTGGTGTAGTTGTTAATGGAATTGAGGTAGTAGATAAGATTGCAAACGTTAGAACAGCTTATCCAGATAAGCCTGTAAAGAATGTTACCATTAAGTCTATTAGGAGGACACGCTAATGCCAGCAGTATGGTATGAGCTTAAGCATGTTTGTAAGCAAACTGGTGCTAGATATGGTATTTTACATACTCCACATGGTGACTTTGAAACTCCTATCTTTATGCCAGTTGGTACAAAGGCTAATGTTAAGACCTTAATTCCTAGTGAGGTTAAGGAGGTTAGTGATGGCCTAATTTTAGGTAATACCTACCACCTATGGCTTCAGCCTGGAGATGAGGTTGTAAAGGAGTTTGGAGGCATAAGAGGCTTTATGAATTGGGATGGAGCCCTACTTACTGATAGCGGTGGCTTCCAGGTATTCTCATTATCTAATATTAGAAAGATAACTGAGGAGGGAGTAGAGTTCCGCCATCATAAGAGTGGTGAAAAGCTATTCCTATCTCCAGAAAAATCTATTCAAATTCAAAACAATCTAGGCGCAGATATAATTATGAGCTTTGATGAGTGTCCACCATTTGACGCAACTGATGAGTATATGCTAAAGAGTGTTCAAAGAACTATTCGTTGGGCTAAGCGTGGTAAGGATGCTCATAAGAATCCTGAAACTCAGGCTCTATTTGGAATTGTTCAGGGCGGAGGAAATAAGGAAATTAGAAAGTACTGTATTGATGAGCTAACTAAGATTGATTTCCCAGGCTATTCAATTGGTGGCCTATCAGTTGGTGAATCAAAGAAGGATATGTATGAAATGCTTGAATATCTTAAGGATGTTATGCCTTACGATAAGCCAAGATATTTAATGGGTGTAGGTAGCCCTGATGATTTAATTGTTGGATCTATGAATGGTATTGATATGTTTGACTGTGTATTACCATCACGTAATGCTCGTCATGGTACAGCCTTCACTCATTTTGGTAAGCTACAGGTTAAAAATGCTTCTTTAAAGCATAGCCATGATCCACTTGATAGTAAGTGTGATTGCTATGTATGTAAGACCTATACTAGAGGCTATTTAAATCACTTAATTAAGAGTGATGAAATATTAGGTATGAGGCTTTTAACCTATCATAATCTTTACTTTTTAAAGAGCCTAATGCATGATATTAGAAGGGCTATTCAGGAGGATAGGCTTCTAGATTTCAAAAACGAGTTCTTTAAGGAATTTGGCTATACAAAGTAGTTTTTAATGGATGAGCTTTAGTACTCATCCTTTTCTTTTGGCCTAGTTTTTATGATAAAAAATATTAAAAGGCACATATAATGGCGAAAAATCGTCTTTAAAAACTTGAATATGTTGCAAAAAATTTATATAATATATATAAAAGAGAGCATAGATAAGGTGGTTATTTAATGGAAAAGTTTATGCAATTTTGTACCACTTATTGGTGGGTTTTATTAATTGTAGCAATAGTGGCTATTTTATTGGTTACTTTGTTAATTTTAGTTAAGCATAAAAAGCCTAGAATAAGGGTTGATGAGGCCTTTATTGATAGACTATTAGAGCTTTTAGGTAGTGATAATCTTGCTGGCGTTAGCCTAGATAACGGCAACAGGTTAAAAATAGAGGTTAAGGATTTAGATATAGTTGATTTAAATGGCCTAAAGGAAATATCAGAGTCTGGTGTTTTTGTTACAGGCAATTACATTAAAATCCTATTTAAGCTTGATTCCTTAACTATCAAGCAAGCACTCGAAAAGAAAATATAGGGGGTTAATTATGGTAAAGAAGTCATTTAGAGTTACTAATGAAAAAGGTATTCATGCAAAGCCAGCTACAATGCTAGTAAATTTAACTATGAAATATGACTGTGATATCAAGCTAACTGCATTTAAGAAGACAGTTGATTTCAAATCAATTATGGGTGTAATGTCATTAGGTATCTATAGTGGAACTACAATTGAAATTTCATGCGATGGTAGTGATGAGGTAGAGGCTATAGAGGCTATAAAGACAAAATTAATTGAGCTAGAAATTGGTAGAGAAATATAACAATTATGAAAATAAACTGTTTTTAACGGTTTATTTTTGTTTTTAGGAGGAGATACAATGGATTTTAAGGAAAAATATAGTGCCTATAAGGATAAGGCAATTGAGCTTTTAAGAAAACTAATTTCATATAATACAGTATTAGATGAATATAAGGAGGGTAGCGATGCCCCATTTGGTGAGGGTAATAAGGAATGCCTAAATTATTTATTAGATTACGCTAAGAAGGATGGCTTTACTGTTAAAAATGTTGATAATTATGCAGGCCACATTGAATTTGGGAGTGAGGGTGAAATACTTGGTGTTTTAGCTCACCTAGATGTTGTACCATTTGATGCAAGTGAGTGGGATAGTGATCCACTTACTCTAGATATTAGAGATGGTAAGATGTTCGCTCGTGGCTCTATGGATGATAAGGGTCCACTTGTAACCTCATATATCGCAATGAAGATGCTTCTTGATGAGGGCTTTAAGCCAAAGAGAAGAATTCGTTTAATTACTGGCTGTGATGAGGAAAGCGGAAGCCGCTGCCTTGAGCATTATCTAAAGAAGGAGGCTAAGCCAGCTTTAGGCTTTTCTCCAGATGCTGAATTCCCATTAATTTATGGTGAAAAGGGAATGATTTCCTTTGATGTTAAGATGCCATTAGATGGTGTTATTCTTGATTTTAATTGTGGAACACGCTATAATATGGTTCCATCTGTTGCTAAAATGAAGCTAGCTATTAATTTAGATAAGGAATATTTAGCTTATTTAAAGGCTAATAATTTAAATGGTGAAATCAAGGATGGCTATTATGTAGCCTATGGTGAGGCTGCCCATGCTATGTGCCCTGAAAATGGTATAAATGCAGGCTTCATCCTATTTGATTTCTTAGCTAAGCATACTGATTCAAAAATTGCTAAATTCTTTAATGAGTACTTCCTAAATGATACCTTGGGTAAGAAGCTAGGTATTGATTGCTATGATGAGAAAATGAAGTACCTAACATGTAATTTCGCTATTTCTAGAGTAGAAAATGGTAGCATCAGAATTGGCTTTCACTGACGTGTACCATTAAATGAATGCTTCCTTGTAATTAAGAAAAAATTAGCTATAGCAACAGAAAAATACGGCTATAGCTATGAGGTTGTTAGTGAATCTAATAGACACTATGTTTCTAAGGATAGTGAGCTTGTTAAGACTCTTATGAGTGTTTATAAGGAGTGCACAGGTGATAATGTAAATGCACCAGTTACTATTGGAGGCGGTACCTATGCTCGTGAGATTGGTAACGCAGTTGCCTTTGGTCCAATGTTTGTAGGAAGAGAGGATGTTTGTCATATAGCAAATGAGTACATCATTATAGACGATTTTGATAAGGCTGTTGAAATCTACTATAACGCTATATATGAGCTATGTAAGTAATGAGATTAAGAAAAGTTAAAAATGCAAGTGAGAGGCTAAAGGCCGATAATAATAAATATTATGTGGAGCATCCAGAGGAATATAAGGGGAATTGGCGAGGCTTATTTAATAATGATAATCCTATCCACATTGAAATAGGCTGTGGTAAGGGTCAGTTTATGATTACCCTAGCTAAAAGAAATCCAGATATAAATTATATTGCTATTGAAAAGTATGATTCTGTTTTATTAAGAACTCTAGAAAAGGCAATGGAGAATGATATTGATAATTTAAAGCTTACCTGCCTAGATGCTAATAAGATTACTGATTATTTTGCTTCTGATGAGGTTGATAGAATCTATCTTAATTTCTCTGATCCATGGCCTAAGAGCTGCCATGCTAAGCGTAGGC
>JAHHSW010000027.1 GCA_020024985.1 Anaeroplasmataceae bacterium
AATGAGGAAAAACCCTACATAATGTTTTTTTTCATCTAATTTTCAAAAGTATAATTATTTAGTTGTAAAATGATTAATAATAATTTATAATTATTATGTAATATTATGTCAAGAGGTGTTATTTTATGTTTTTATTAAATGCTTTAAAAACCCCAGATATTGTCTTCTTTGTAATGCTAGGAGTAGTAGTACTTGTATGTGTTGCAATTTATTTTTTAATTCCAATTATCAAGAAAAAGGAATTTGAGGAAAGAAGAGAGAATCTTAAAAAAAGAGAGGCTGTATTTAGAGCAAATCTAAAGGCAATACAGTCTGAGAACATTACAGTAGAAAATAAGCAGCCAGCCAAGGACTCTAAAAAAGAGGAAAAGGTAGAAGCAAGCAACGTGGCTAACCAGGATACTGTTGAAAATGAAAATAAGACTAACGAAGAACAGTAAAATACCATTACTGTTTTATTGTCTTTATAATTTAGTATTATTGAGGTGATTTAGTGAATAAAAAGTTAAAGCTCTTTTTTAAAATCATCTACTATTTATTTACGTTTGGATTAGGTATCGTCCTAGCTTTTGTAATGCCAGGTATGAAGTTCTATAATCAATTAGCTGTGACTATGGAGGTATCATTAAATACTGGTGATTATGATAAAGCGATGTCTTTAATAGGTGGCTATTATGATGATAGACAGGTGCTTGAGAAGAAATTTGAGGATGGATCTGGTGTTGTTATCTACAGTGCAGCAATAGAAGCCCTAAATGAGAAGGATAAGGTATATGAAATGAAGCCAAGCTATGCGGGCTTTTTGTTCAATACCCAAAAGAAATATAATGTAAAGGCTCCAGATGGAAATAAAACAAGATTAGTAGTAGAGGATAAGCTAGGGAATAAGCAGGTAACTATTGAGCTATTGAACTATGATTCAGATGGCGATGAGAAGTATGATACAGTTACTACCCTAGAAAATTATTCTTATGTTTACTTTGAAATCCCAAGAGGAATCATTGATAACATAAGTGAAATTATCTTTATTGATAGAGAGGATAAGCTATATAGAAGCGTTAGTGATTTAAGCCTAAGCTATAGTGAGCCATTCTTCAGTGATGTTGATAAATTTGTTAAGGCTTATAATTCAAATACCCCTAAGGATGAGCTTGAGACTATCGGTAAGGAATTTGAAGCTATAAATGAAGCATATAAGATGAATAATCCAAAGCCTATCTATAATAAGGCGGTTATGGATGCGACAATCTTTGTTTTATTGTATTTCGTATGGATTTATATATTAGGAGATTTCCTAGTTGGCCGTAGATTTATTTGGCACGGTATGGTATGGTGCTATAAAAAGATTAAGCTTAAGGTGGATCAGCACAAGGCTAAGAAGGCAGGAGAAAAGCCAGAGCCTGAATATGATCCTAATAAAGCGGTTGTGGCTACCGTTAATACTCTTTTAAGGTTTGAGCTTAATGTGCCTAAGGATTATAACGGAAATGTTACTATCAATTATCATAGTGAAAATAGAGAGATTAACCTCCTATTTACTAAGGATAATGGATATAAACAAAGCATGGCTGTTCCATCAGGAACCTATGTTAATGCATGGCTTGAATGTGCAGGCTATGAAACAATTAATTTGCCTAAAACACTTGAGGTTAAGGGTTATAAAATGACAGTTAATGTCACACTGAAAAAAAGTGACAAAAAATTAGAAAATGATGAAAAGCAAATCATTGATAATAAAACGGAGGCAAAAGATGAAAATCGTAATTGAAAATTTAACTAAGATATTCACCAACAAAAAGCAAAACCGTGAGGTAAGAGCTGTTGACAACATGAATATTGAAATTCCAGATGGTAAGCTAATTGGTTTACTTGGACCATCAGGCTGTGGTAAGTCTACTACATTATTTATGCTTAGTGGTCTTGAGGAGCCAACATCAGGAAGAATTTATTTTGGTGATCAGGATGTAACTGATTTAGTTCCTGAAAAGAGAGGAATTGGTTTAGTATTCCAAAACTATGCTCTATATCCACATATGACAGTAGAGCAAAATATTATGTTCCCACTATTAAATATGCGTATTCCAAAGGAAGAGGCTAAGGAAAGAGCATTAGAGGCAGCTGGACTTGTTCAAATTCAAGATTTAATGACTCGTAAGCCATCAGAGCTTTCAGGTGGTCAGCAACAAAGAGTTGCTATCGCACGTGCTTTAGTTAAGATGCCTAACGTATTATTACTAGATGAGCCACTATCTAATCTAGATGCTCGTTTAAGATTACAAACACGTGAGGAAATTAAGAGAATCCAACAGGAAACTGGTATCACTACAGTATTCGTAACCCATGACCAAGAGGAAGCAATGTCAATTTGTGATGAGATGGTAGTTATGAAGCTAGGTGTTGTTCAGCAAATGGGCGAGCCTCAGCATATTTATGATGATCCAGATAATCTATTCGTTGCAAACTTCCTAGGTACTCCACCTATTAATATCTTTACAGGAGAAATTAAGGGCGGTAAGGTTTACATTAACGATGAGGAAATTTGTGAAACTGAATTTGATGATCAATTAATTTATGTTGGTATTAGACCAGAGGGCTTTATATATGATAAAAACGGTGCGTTAACATTAGACCTTGATCATATTGAGGTTATGGGTAGAGATAAGTCAGTTATTTCAACACATCCAACATCAACTAAGCCACATGTTAGAACTATTATTGATGCAGATGTTAAGCTTCCAGCTGGTGCAAAGCAACTTAAGTTTAATATTAAGCCAAATAAGATGTTCTTATTTAATAGAGAAAGTGAAATGAGGTTGAGATAATGCAAGAAGTAATACAAACACCTGTAAAAAATGAACCATCTAAGGGCGAGAAGTTTTTAAGGGCTCTTAAAAAGCAAAATGGTTGGTTGTTTGTTATGCCTGCGTTAATAATCATGGCTGTATTCACCTTCTATCCAATTATAAGTGCATTAGTCACTGCCTTCCTAGAGGGCTATAATGGACTTGAGGGTGCCGCATCTATTGAGGGCATCGGCTTTGGTAACTTTAGAGATGTAGTAATGAGTACCGCACCGGTACCTGCAGACTTCGTAGTTTGTCTTGAAAATACATTGCTATTTGCTTTAATATCAGTGCCACTTTCAACACTATTAGCATTATTAATATCAGTTGCCTTAAATTCTATTAAGAGCTTACAAAAGGCATATCAAACATTATTCTTCCTACCATATTTAACAAACTCACTAGCAATGGGTGCCGTATTCGCAACATTCTTTAACATTGTAAGTACTGGTAACCATGTTGAGACAGTAGGTTTATTCAATAACTTCCTAGGCTTATTTGGTATTGAGCCAATTAACTGGATTAATGCTTATTCAGCAGCATTCGAACAAGCCTTTAATCCATGGGCTGGTAGATTTGTAGTTATTATATTTGAAATATGGTCAGGTCTACCATTTAAGATTTTAATTATATTTAGTGCTCTACAATCAGTTAATAAGCAATATTATGATGCTGCAAAGGTAGATGGAGCAACTAAGTATAGAACATTAACTAAGATTACAGTACCATTAATTTCACCTACATTATCTTACTTATTAGTAACAGGTATTATGGGTGGATTAAAATCTTATTCAGCAATTGTCGGATTATTTAATCAATACATGGGTCCAAATGAGGACTATGAAATGGGTACAATGGTTGGATATATTTATGGATGTATTTCAAGTGGTGCCACAGGAGCTGCATCAGCAGGCTCACTTATCTTATTCGCGATTATCATGGTATTTACTGCGATAAATCTATGGGTAAGTAAGAAAAAGGTACATTATTAGGAGGTAAAGGAAATGCAAGAAAATATTAATACAGCAAAAGCCAAAAATCCTAACTCAATTACACAAAGCACAGATTTACTTGATGTTAATAAGGAAAAGCAAAAGAAAAAGATTGGTAAAATAATTTATAGAATTTTTGTTTATATTTTCCTTACTATTGTTGCTTTAGGCGCAGTATTCCCATTCTACTGGATGATTATTACATCATTAAAGGAAGAGCCAGAATTCATGAGATCTGTTCCTACCTTCTTCCCAGAAATTATAAACTGGCAGAACTATTCGTACGTTGTTAACTATAATGCCGGCTTATTTGGTACAGCATTATTAAATACAATAGTTGTTGGTGCATTATCAACTCTATTAAGCTTAATTATCATCATTTTAACAGCATATGCCTTCGCTAAGATGGAATTTGCAGGAAAGGAATTATTATTCTCTATCCTACTTGCTACAATGATGATTCCAGGTGAGCTATATTCAACAACTAACTATATCACAGTAAGTAAAAATCATTTAGGCTGGAATAATACATTTATTGTAATGATTGTTCCATTCCTAGTAAGTGTTTATTATATTTATTTACTTCGTAATAACTTTAAACAAATTCCAAATTCACTATACCAGGCTGCTAAGGTTGATGGTACTAGTGAGGTTGGCTTCCTAATGAAGGTTATGATTCCATTAACAGCTCCAACCCTAATATCAGTTACATTACTTAAATTTATCGGTACTTGGAACTCATATATTTGGCCACAGCTAGTTAATGATAAGCAATGGCAGCTAGTATCTAACTGGATGTCAGGCTCACAGTTCTCAGATAAGCTTGGTAAATTAAATCAAGCCGGAATTCCACTAGAAAATCTAACTACTTTAAAGATGGCTGCAGCTTGTATGATTTCATTACCATTATTAGTATTATTCCTA
Source organism: Anaeroplasmataceae bacterium (assembly GCA_020024985.1). Classification (GTDB taxonomy): domain Bacteria; phylum Bacillota_I; class Bacilli_A; order Acholeplasmatales; family Anaeroplasmataceae; genus Anaeroplasma. The sequence goes on from JAHHSW010000027.1 coordinate 4,760, forward strand.
TGCTTCAGAAAGTACATCATGCGTGGTGTATCTAGATCTGGTACTAAGGGATAGAATTTAATTACATATTTATTATTATTTAGGTACTAAGGGATAGGGATTATCCGAAAAAGTTATAAAGGTACAAATAAAAAGATAGGAGAAAAAAACATGAAAAGATTTTTAAAGATTAGTGCAATTGTTGCATTATCAGTAGCTTCTGTTGCAGGTCTTACTGCTTGTGGTGGTGGCGAGAAGGAAAAGGTATTCTATGACCCAATTGTTCCTGCACAACCAGAGGATGCAAATGCACATGCAAAGAACAAGGAAATAGTATTTTATAGTACTCAAGGACAGGACCCATCAAAGGTTACTGAAAAAGCAATCGAGAGCTTTGAGGCTAAGTTCCCAGGTTGGACAGTAAAGCACGTAACAGCTGGTGGATATGATCAATTAAGAGATAAGATTTCATCAGATTTACAAGCTGGTACTCAACCAGATTTAGCATACTGCTATCCAGACCATGTTGCTCGTTATATTCCTACTAAGAAGGTAGTTAATATGTCTCATTTCATTGAGTCAACTTCTAAGGTTAAGGGTGTAGCTGAGGATGGTAGCGAAACTGAATATACTATTGGTTTTACAAAAGAAGAGATTAGTGATATTATTCCTGGTTATTATAACGAGGGTAAGGCTAAGAACTTTGATGGTTTCAAGCCAGAATATGCTGAAAATCTAGTTACATTACCATTCAGTAAGTCTACTGAGGCTTTATATTATAATCAGACAGTTCTAGATGAGCTAGGCTTAGCGGTTCCAAAGACTTGGGATGAGCTTTGGGAAGCATGTAGAGTAGTTAAGACTAAGTATCCAGAATCTACACCTCTTGGTTATGACTCAGAGGCTAACTGGTTCATCACTATGTGTGAGCAAAATGACTGGGAGTACACTAGCATTGAGAGCCCACACTATAGATTTAATAACGAAAACACTGTAAATTGGTTAACAGAGCTTAAGGGTATTTTCGCTGAGAACCTATTTACAACTAAGACTTTATTCGGTGGTTACACATCTGAATTATTCATTAAGGGCCCAGCTCAGGCAGGTTCAGTATTCTCAATTGGTTCTACAGGTGGTGCATCTCACCAATTTACTAAGAACTTTACTTGGGGTGTAGCTCCAATTCCAGGTTCTAAGCAAGCAGACGGCTCTATCCGTACAGATAACATTTCTCAAGGACCAAGCTTAGTTATGTTCGATACAAAGGATAAGGGTAACGCTTATGAGAAAGCTGTTATGACATTCATGTTTGTTAAGGAATTATTAGATCCAACATTCCAAGCTGAATTCTCACAATTATCTGGTTATATGCCAGTTCGTATTTCTACAAGCGAGAACCCAACATTCCAAGAGTGGATGGGTAAGGCTGATGATATTATCGCAGTAACAATTAACGTAGCATTATCTGCTAAGGATTCTTACTTCGTATCACCTGCATTCAATGGTTCATCAACTGCTCGTGATCAAGTTGGTACAGCATTAAGATATGCAATTACTGGTCAAAAGACTCCTGAAAAGGCTCTTAAGGACGCAGTTAGAAAGTGCGGTAAGTAATTTTGAAGTTAAATAGAAGATTATTATCAATACTTCTACTATCTATAGGTTTTGCAAGCTTAGTATCATGTGGTACTAAGCCTTCAAAACCAACAATTGAGCAAACTGAAGAGGACGTTGAGCTTGATTTAAATCAGGTTTATTCAGATATCACAGCTAAGCTAAAGCTAACTAAGGATTATGCCGGTAAGGATTTCTTTTCTGAGGGTATTGGAGAGGCTGAGCTTATTAAGGTAAGAGATGGTGATACTGCTGAATTCAAATTAAAGGAATCAGGCAAGTCTGTTGTTATTCGTTCTTATGGTATTAATACTCCAGAATCAACTGGAAAGGTTGAAAAGTGGGGAAAGGCAGCCTCAGTATTCTCTAAGGAAATACTAGAAAGTGCTAAGTACCTTTTATTAGAGGCTAGTAAGACTCCCGCTGTTCATGATTCATACGGAGAAAGATACCTAGGCTATGTTTGGTACAAGATGGATGATAATTCAGATTGGATGAATATCAATTTATTGATGGTAGAAAATGGATATACTCCTAGTAACTGTGTACCTGGTAGTATTGATTATCCATATTATGCTAATTTTAAGGAAGCAGAGGATTTTGCTTCTAAGGGTAAGCTTCGTATCCACGGAAATGCTGTGGATCAATACTTTTCTACTAAGGCTGAAAAAACAGACCTTAAGAAGCTAGTTGAGGATCCAAATGCATATTATAATGTAGAGCTAGACACTGGCTCTAAGGTAGAATTCGAGGCTTATATAAGTGATTTAGCTGTTCGTAGCGAGCAATATCATTTCACTGTTAGTGCAGTAATAGATGGCGAAATTTATAGTATGCCTCTATATGCAGGCTATGGTCATACTCAAGCAGCACGTGGATTAAAGGTTGGAACTAAGTATAAAATTGTAGGCTTTTTACAAAAGCACTATGATAAATTCCAAATCAGTGGTGTTAAGTATTCAGACTTTGGCGGTGACGCTGATTATTCTAAGCTTTTAATTAAAAACTATTACTTAGAATTCAATGATAATAAGAAGTACGATGTAAGCTGGGATAAATCATTATTTAGTTCAGCATTAATTAGTGCTGCTGTAATAGATGGTGAAAATATTAAGCTTACTGTAACTGCTACAGAGCTTCGAGATGAAGAAGCTCAGAATTTTACAATTTTAGTCCCTAATACAAATAAGCTTGATGGTTCAAAGGTAGCAGGCCTAGTAGGGAAAAAGGCTAGTTTTAAGGGATACCAAGAAGAAGCAGGAACTGTCACAGTTTTAAAGTATTCGAATATAGAGTTCAAGTAAATTTTCATTAAGGAGGAAAAAGCATGAAAAGGATTCTATCATTTTTATCTTTAATGATATTATCACTATTTACTATCGTTGCTTGTTCTAAGTCTGATAACACCTTAGCACAGGACCTAGTAGATTCTATAATATTAGAACAAGAGGGAAGCGCAGTTGAGGGTGATTTCGGTCTAATCTCAGAGCTTTCTAGAGAAGGTAAAACTTATCCATTAAAGTGGAAATCTAATAGTAAGTATGTAAAGATTGCTGATAAGGCTGATGCTGGTACTCTATCATATAGAGCAACAGTTAATCGTAATGTTCCTGAAGAGCAAGCTGTTACATTAACAGCTACTGCTGAGGCAGATGGTGGTAAGGCTTCTAGAAATTTTGAAGTTTTAGTTTTACCATATGAACTATATGATTTTATCGAGGCATATAGTTTCCCTTTGGATGGTGCTAACCTATATGGTGAGTATACACTAGATAAAGAATTTACATTACCTAACGCTCCTGAGTCAGCTAAGATTTCATGGTCAACTGAATGTCCATTAATCACAATTGACAACAACACATGTAAAATGAATGTAGCATTAAAGTTTGTTAAGGTTGAGACAGTTTTAAAGGCTACATGGACTTATAAGGGTGAAACAGCAACTAAGAATTATACTGTTAATGTTCTACAACAAACTCTTTATGAGCCTGAATCAAATATTGAGGAGAATACTCCATATGTATTTGGT
>JAHHSW010000028.1 GCA_020024985.1 Anaeroplasmataceae bacterium
TACTCGTGGTGTAAATAATTTTACCTTAAGGGATATATGTGATTATCTATATATATCTACAGGAAGCCTATATTACCACTTTAAAACTAAGGATGATATTATCATGGCTATTGTTGATAAGCACTTTAGTGAGCTTGAGAATGATTATATGAGCTGGCTTGAGCGTCATAAGGAGAAGGGTGATTTAACTAAGGAGAGATTTATTGACATCATACTTTATAAGGGTACTGAGCTATTTAATAGATCTAAGATTCACTTATATTTAATAAATGAGTGTATGAAGGAGAATGAAAAGATTAAGACCCATTATGAGGAGTTCATTGAATCATGGTATCAAAAGCTATTGCTTGGAGTTAAGCAGGTTTATGGAGAAAGAGAGGATATAGAGGGTATTGCCTATACATTATTCCTAATCCTTGAGGGCCAAACCGTAAGAGTAGCTCTAGGTGATAGAAAGCCTTCATGTGAGGCCAGGGTAAAGAAGCTTTTAAAGGAGATGTAAAAATGTCTAATTTAGGTAAGGTAAAGAAGCTTTTACTGAAGGATGGCTATAAGGATATTAGCCTATCTGAAAGAGATGATATTATCTTTTTAGCTGGTGAAATGGATAAATGGAGTGATATTGTTAATTGTGGTAAGCTAGTAGCTAAGGCTAAGCTATATAGCCATGTGGTTAATGATATTAAGCTTAAGGGCTATAAGGAGCCAGCTATCCGTGAGCCTAAGGTAAATGATTTACAACTAGATAATAAGGAGGTTGATGTCCTTGTTATTGGTGGTGGAGTTGTTGGTGCTTCTATATTAAGAGAGCTTACTAGGTATAAGCTAAGCGCATTATTAGTTGATAAGGAGGAGGATTTAGCAATCCATGCCTCTGGTAGAAATGATGGCTGTATCCATGTAGGAGTTGATTTACATAAGGGTAGTAAGAAGCTTGAATACTTAGTTAAATCTAAGAAAATAATTAAGCAGGTTTGTAGTGAGGTTGATATTGAATATCACGAGGATGGACAAACTGTGGGCTTTAAGAATTATTTATTAGTACCTTTTGTTAGAATGTATTTAAGAAAGAAATGTAGACATAATCAAATTGAGGGGATGAGAATTCTAAAGGGTAAGAAGCTTTTAGAGGTAGAGCCTAATTTATCTGATTCAGTTAAGTTTGGGGCGTATTTCCCTCATGCCGGTACTATTTGTCCATATAATTTTACAATTGCCTTAGCTGAAAGCGCTGTAATAAACGGAGCTGAGGTAAGCTTTAGAACAATTGTAAGGGATATGGAGGTAGAAAACGGTAGGATTAAGGCGGTTATTACTAATAGAGGAAGAATTATTCCTAAGCTTGTTATAAACGCAGCTGGAGTATTCTCTGATAAGATAGCAGAAATGGCTAAGGATAGGTTCTTTACAATTCACCCAAGAAAGGGTACAGATTCTATTATGGATAAGAGTGTAATAGCTTCCTTATCTAGAACGGGTGTACAAATTTTTGACCTATCTAAAAAGGGTAAGCAGGGTAATACTAAGGGTGGAGGAATAATTCCAACAGCCGATGATAATACCTTAGTAGGACCAGATGCAGTAGAGGTACCTGAGCGTGAGGATTTCTCTACTAGTGCTTCTAATGTTAATTTTATTTTTAATAAGCATTCTAAGACCATTAAGGCTTTAAAAAAGAGCGATGCAATTACCTACTTTAGTGGTATAAGAGCTACTACCTATGAGGAGGATTTTATTGTTCAAAAAGGTAAGTGGTGTAAGAATATTATCCACGCCGCTGGAATTCAATCTCCAGGCCTAACCTGTGCTCCTGCAATAGGTGTTGATGTAGCTAAATGGGCTAGTGAAATGCTAGGTAGAGATTTAAATCCAAGCTTTAACCCTATAAGAAAGGGAATAGTTCAAACTAGAAAGCTAAGCTACGAGGAGAGAGATAGGCTAATTAAGGAAAAACCAATGTATGGACATATTGTTTGTCGCTGTGAGCAAATTAGTGAAGGAGAAATAGTTGATTCTATTCATTCAATTATTCCACCAACCACAATAGATGGAATTAAAAGAAGGGTACGTGCTGGTATGGGTAGATGTCAGGGAGGCTTTTGTCAGCCAAATGTATGTGAAATCTATGCTAGAGAAACTGGCACTAGTATAAATGATATTTGTAAAAAGGGTGATGGTAAAATCATTCTTAGGGATACAAAGGAGTAATATTATGGAAGATTTTGATATTATTGTTATAGGTGGAGGACCTGGTGGACTTGCGGCAGCAGTAAGAGCCTCTAAGGGTGCTAGAGTCTTATTAATTGAGCGTGAGCCAAGGCTTGGTGGTATCTTAAAGCAATGTATCCATGATGGTTTTGGTGTTACAAGATTTAAAGAAAAGCTAAGTGGTCCAGAATATGCAGCTAGAGAGATAGAGGCTTTAAAGGGAACTAATGTTAAAATTTTAAAGACTACCTTTGTTACTAATATAGAGTATGGTAAGGATAAGACAGTAGTTAGCTACTGTAATGAGAGTGGTATGGGTAAATCCTCATGCAAGAAGCTTATTTTAGCAACAGGCTGCCGTGAAAGAACTAGTAAGCAAATTAATATTCATGGTACTAATCCAGCTGGTGTTATGACAGCGGGTCAGGCTCAGTATTATATTAATATACTAGGTAAGATGCCAGCTAAGGAGGCTATTATCTTAGGCTCTGGTGATATTGGCTTAATCATGGCAAGAAGATTAACCCTAGAGGGAGCCCATGTAATTGGTGTATATGAGGCTAAGCCAACCCCAAGTGGCTTATCTAGAAATATTAGCCAGTGCTTAACTGACTTTGATATTCCACTTCATTTATCTCATACTGTAACTAGAGTCTTTGGTGTAGATAGGCTAGAGGCCTGTGAGGTATGTAAGGTAGATGAGAGGATGGCTCCAATTCCTGGAACTGAGGAGATTATTAGGTGTGATACCTTAATTTTATCAGTAGGCTTAATTCCAGAAAATGAGCTAGCAAAAATGATAGAGGTACCACTTAATCCATTTACTAAGGGCCCATTTGTTGATCAAGCCTTTGAAACTCTAAAAAGTGGTGTCTATTCCTGTGGTAATGCGATGCATGTTAATGATTTAGCTGATTATGTATCAGAGTCTGGTGAGATTGCTGCGGATAATGCTATAGAGGTTTCTCATAAGGAAAGATGCCTATACAAGGTAGATTTTGATGAGCATTTTGGCTATGTAGTTCCAAGCCATATAGATTTTAATAAGAGCACAGAGAAAATGACCTTTTATTTTAGATCTCGTGCTGAATATAAGAATAAGCTATTAAAGGTAATGGAGGGTGACGAGGTTATTTATAAGAAGGCCTACGGAGGCTTACGTCCACCCGAGATGGAAAAGGTTATATTAACCGTTAAGGATAAGGGTAATATAAGGTTTATTTTGGAGGATAAGTAATATGAAGGAATATATATGTATTGTCTGTCCAAATGGCTGTCATTTATGCTATGACGAGGTAAATAATACCTGTACAGGTAATAAATGCCCTAGAGGTGCTAAATATGCCTTCCAGGAATTTACTAATCCTAAAAGAAGCGTAACCTCAAGCGTTAGAACAACCGTTAAGGGTTATCCAGTTATAAGCGTAAGGACAGATGGAGAAATAAATAAGGGTCTAGTTAAGGAGCTAATGGAGGAGCTAAGAGGAGTTATAGTAGATCATCCACTTAAGCTTAATGAAATAGTAATTGAAAATGTATTAAATACAGGTGTAAATATTATAACAACTACACCTATGGAAGGAGAAAATAATAATGAGTAAGCCATATAAGGGATTTGAGCCAAAATGGTATAGAGGAGAGGTTCCTGCTAATTCATACCGTTCAATATTTAAGTGGGGTAAGCCTGACTTTATTAAGGTACCTAAGGAAACACTTTATAATATGATGAAGGGAATATTTAACGTTACAGATGATGATTTTAAAAGCTATAATGAAAACCTTGGCCTAGATGAGGTTAAGTTTGATGTAGCTAAGAAGGCTTGTAAGGACGAGGATATTAAGTTCTTTAAAAGCGTATGTGGTGATGATAATGTTAAGGATGATGATTATTCACGCTTAAGTGTTGCCTATGGTAAGACAATGTATGATTTATTACGTCTTCGTAATAAGATTGTTGAAAATATTCCAGATGTTGTTGTTTACCCATCTGATAAAAAGGAAATTGAAAAAATTGTTCAGTACTGTGTTGAAAGAAGGATTCCTGTATATGTATATGGTGGAGGGTCTTCAGTAACTCGTGGTGTTGAATGTATGAAGGGGGAAGTTTCATTTGATATGAGAAAGAACTACAACAAGGTTATTTCCTTCAATGAAATTGATCAAACCATCACAGTTCAAACAGGTATGTCAGGCCCACAGCTAGAGAGTCATTTAAATAACGCTATAGCTGAATTTAAGGCTAAAAGAGCTTATACCTGTGGACATTTTCCACAAAGCTTTGAATATTCATCAGTAGGTGGCTGGGTTGTTACAAGAGGTGCTGGACAAAATTCTACATATTATGGTAAAATCGAGGATATAGTTCTTTCTCAGGAATATGTAACACCTGTAGGCAAGATTGTTACCTCTCACGCTCCAGCTGAGGCAACTGGCCCATCTATTAATCAAATTATGATGGGTAGTGAGGGTGCCTTTGGTATTTTAACTGAGGTTACACTTAAGGTCTTCCGTTATATGCCAGAAAATAGAAAGAGATATTCATTTATGTTTAAGGACTGGGAAACTGCACAGGCTGCGGCTAGGGAAATGATGCAGTGTGAGGGAGGAACGTCTTCAGTCTTCCGTTTATCAGACCCAGAGGAAACATCTATTATGATGAAGCTTTATGGAGTTGAGGATTCTCCACTTGCTAAGCTATTTAAGCTAAGAGGCTTTAAGGATAATGAAAAGTGCTTATTCTTAGGCTTTAGTGATGGTGAAAAGGGCTTCAGTAAGAATGTTAGTAGATGCATAAAGAGAATTGCTCGCCACTTTGGTGGTATGAACCTAACAGGCTATGTTACTAAGTCATGGGAGAAGGGGAGATTTAATGACCCTTACCTACGTGATTCTATGCAGGACTTCGGTATTATGACTGATACCCTTGAGTGCTCAGTTAACTGGAGTAATATGGCTCAGGTACATAGGGATGTACGTGCCTTCTGTAAGAGTAGACCTAATACGATTTGTATGACACATATGTCTCATGCTTATCCACAGGGTGCTAATTTATATTTCATTTTCATAGCTAAGATGTCAGATTTAAAGGAGTATAAGGCTTACCAGGATGGAATTTTGGATGCTATCCAAAAGGCTGGCGCTTCAATGAGCCACCATCATGGTATTGGGAAATCCTTTGCTCCATGGCTAGAGGGCTCACTTGGTAAGAATGAGTATGAAATATTCAAGGTATTAAAGAATCACTTTGACCCAGAGTTTTTAATGAATCCAGGTGGAACATTAGGACTAGATTTAAAGCCTGAGGAGAAGATTTCAAAGTCTGATAAAATAGACTTTACAAAAAGATAAATAATTAATGGGAGAAGTGCTATGAAGCATATATTTATTATTAATCCAAAGGCAGGTAAGGTGGATAGGGTAGCTGAAATTACCGATGAGCTTAAGGAGTTTGATGGTAGGATTGATTATGAAATCTATGTTACCAAATCACAGGGTGATGGAAGAGAATACGTAATGAAGTACCTAGATGAGCATGATGAAAATGAAAAATATAGGTTTTATGCAGTTGGTGGAGATGGATCATTACATGATGTATGTAATGGCGCTTATGGACATAAGAATGCTGAGGTCGCAGTATATGCCTCAGGTAGTGGTAATGACTTTATAAAGAACTTCGGCGGTGGAGCTGAGTTTAAGGATTTAAATAGCTTGATTAATGGTAAGGCTGAGTGCGTTGATTTAATTAGAGTTAACGATAAAATATGTGTAAACATTGTGAGCTTCGGCTTTGATGGCGAGGTAACCTTTGGTATGCATAAGTTTAAGCGCTGGCCTTTAGTTACAGGAAGGATGGCTTATAATTTAGCAGCGGTAACCTCATTACTTTTTAAGATGACTACAGTCTTTAAATGTGTAGCTGATGATGAGGTTATGCTAGATGGCAAGGGTCTACTTGTCGCTATCGCAAATGGCCATACCTATGGTGGAGGCTTTAAGTGTGCACCAGAGGCAAAGGTAAATGATGGTGTTATGGATATTTGCCTAGTTAAAAAAATTTCAAGATTTAAGTGTGGAGCCCTAATGAGCCTATATAAGAAGGGTGAGCATTTAACAAGCCCTAAGCTTAAGGATGTAATTTTATATAAAAGAGCTAAGATAGTAGAAATATCTGCCCCAAAGCCTGTAGCCTATCAAATTGATGGTGAAACCTTCAGAACTGATAAGCTAGAGATTGAAATTATTCCAAGAGCTATTTCCTTTGTAATACCAGAGCCTCTTAAATAAAAGGATATCGTGAGCCTAGGCTCACGCTTATTTATTCTTGAATTACAATGGATTATTATGTTAAAATAAAGCTAAAGGAAGGAGTCAGAATATGAATATTATTAAGGATAAGAATATCGTTTATATTAAAAACGAAGAGGGTAAGATGATTGCCTATTGTACATTCCCACCTATTGGTGAGGGCTTAGTTATGATTGATCATACCGTAGTAGACCCATCACTTAGAGGCCAGGGTGTTGCCGGCAAGCTTATGGCTCTTGCCTATGAGTCAATTAAGGAGCAGGGCCTTAGGGTAAGACCTGTTTGCTCATACGCAGTTGGTTGGTTTGATAAGAACCCTGATAAAAAGGATATATTAGAGTAAAAAAATGGTCATTTATTGACCATTTTTCTTTAGAATATAGTTAATCATTTTAGCTGCACCATTATGATTATTATCATATTTAGTAACATATTTTGCCTTAGCCTTTAAAAGTGGGCTACCATTAAGCATGGCAGTGCCATTATAGGATGCCTCTATTAGCTCTATATCGTTCTTTTCATCACCTATAGCTATATTATTAGAAAGTGGTATATTAAGCTTATTATGTATGAATTTAAGGGCATTACCCTTAGTCCCAAGAGCATCATAAAGCTCAATATTGATATATTCCTTATATTCCCAATATCTATAGGAAATACGTTTATATTTTTCCTTTTTAAGGATTTCCTCACATTCCTTTAAGGAAGAGGCTTTAACAAAAAGACAGGGATTAATGGGATTATGATTAATAATTTTTTCTATGTTTCCTCTAGCTACTGGCCTTTTATCAATAATATCCTTACACCAGGCGGGAATTAAAGCCTCATTTTCAATACAGATATTATTAAAATCCTGTGAGAAGGCCGCAACTAAATATTCTCTTATTTCATTTACAAAATCAATAAATAAGGTCTTATCTATGGCTCTTAGGATTGTTTTATTTTCCTTATGAAAGTATATAGAGCCTCCATTATCACAAACACTAATATCTGGCTTAAGCCTATTAATATATTTAGAGGCTGATTCATAGCATCTACCTGTTGCTAAAGAGAAGATATGACCTTTTCTTTTTAATTTTTTAATATAGCGAATAGTTTTAAAGATAAGCTTGCTTTTACTATTTAAAAGCGTTCCATCTAAATCACACATTATAATATACTTTTCCATATAACCACCTATAAAAAATAAAAGGTCTATTGCTAGACCTTGAATTTACCTACTGGGGCGCATAACAGGGATCGAACCTGCGCGTGTCGGAGCCACAATCCGATGTGTTAACCACTTCACCATATGCGCCATATTTATTTTTACGCTTTTTGTAGGCGTGCATTAATTATTATACACGAAAAAATTAATTTGTAAAGAAAAAAGTTTGATTTTTTTTAGAAAAATGTTAAAATGTTTATTGAATTATGAAAAGAAAGGAATTATAAAATGTTTAAAACAATACTTAAGGTTATTTACTTCGCATTAGCGTTCTTTATTTCAATAATTACCTATATGGTTACCTACCAGGGTAATATATATGATGTATTATATGAAAGAGCTAATGGCTATATTAAAGAAGAAAACTATGATCAGCTAGGAAGAATGTTCGGTGGAATTTTCAATTCTAATGAAAGAATCGACGGAAGCCTAGATGAATATAAAAACGATAAGTTACGTATTCAATTATATGAGGGTACTACTGAGGCTAATTACACCTATTATGTAAAGGATAAGGATGATAAGGGTAAGGAGGTAGAGCTTCAAAAGTCATACCATGCTTATGATAAAGCTTATTATCTATATTTATTTAATGTTGATTTCGCAACCTCAAATGTTACAGATAATGATAAGAAGCTAGCT
>JAHHSW010000029.1 GCA_020024985.1 Anaeroplasmataceae bacterium
ATATTAATATAAGAATAATTAGCTCGCTACAAATTAAGTAGAGCTAGTAAATAAAATTTGAAATAGCCATTATTTTATGATAATATATTAAAGAGAGTTAATAATGTAGCTTTTAAAAAATTAGAATCAAGAAATTTCAAAAATTTAAGCTTTGAAATAGATTATATGGGCACTATGGTGTCCATATTTTAGTAATAAAGGATGTGTAGTAGTATGGAAAAATATGAAATTAATAAATTTCTTCAGGACTATAGGGTAAAGCTTACTGATTTATATCAGGCCTTCAATATAAAGGCTAAGGAGCCTATTTATAAGGAGCTTGAGGAGGAAATGAGTAATCCAATGTTTTGGAATGACCAAAGAAAGGCTCAGGCAACAATTCAAAGGGCTAATTCCCTTAAGGATATCCTAAATGGCTATAATGAGGCTAAGAAAAGATATGATGATATAAATGAGCTTATTGAGCTAGCCCTAGCTGATAGTGAAACAATGGAGCTATTAGAGGAGGAAATAGAAGCCTATAAGGGCTTTATAGGAGAGCTTGAGGAGAAGGCTCTATTAAATGGTAAATACGATTTTAATGATTGTATTTTAGAGCTTCACCCTGGTGCTGGTGGTACTGAATCTATGGACTGGGCTGATATGCTTTATAGAATGTACAATAGATTTTGTCAAAAGAAGGGCTTTAAGGTTAAGGTTTTAGATTATCAGGCAGGTGATGAGGCTGGTATTAAAAGTGTTACTATTTCAATTAGTGGACCATATGCCTATGGACTTTTTAAGGGAGAAAGAGGAGTGCATAGATTAGTAAGAATTTCCCCATTTGATAGTAATGCTCGTCGTCACACCTCATTTTGTAGCTGTGATATAGCTCCACAAATGGATGAATGTGATGAGATTAAGATTAACCAGGAGGACTTAAGAATTGATGTATTCCATTCCTCAGGTGCAGGGGGGCAAAGCGTTAATACCACTGATTCAGCGGTAAGAATTACTCATAAGCCTACAGGTATTGTGGTAACCTGTCAAAATGAAAGAAGCCAGCTTCAAAATAAAGAGGTCTGCTTCAAAATTTTACAGTCTAAGCTTTTAGAGCTAGAGCTTAAAAAGCAGGAGGAGGAGCTAAAGAGCCTTAAGGGTGAGCAAATGAATATTAACTTTGGTAGCCAAATTAGGTCCTATGTCTTCTGCCCTTATACTCTTTGTAAGGATCATAGAACTGGCTATGAAATGGGTAATATTCAAGCAGTAATGGATGGAGATATAGAGGGCTTTATGTTAGCTTATTTAAAATATACGGCAGGTGAGGAAAATGACAGATGAGAAGAAGAAAAGAGCTATAAAATTAGCTAAGCAATATGTGCTTGTGACTCTAGGAGTTATAATCCTAGATATTTCATTTTATTTCTTTATGGACCCAGCCAGTATAGTTACAGGTGGTATGTTTGGTCTTTCAATCATACTAGAGCCATTATTTGATATGGCAGGTGATTGGTTTACAGTCTCTACATTTTTATATATTGTTAATATCACTACCCTAATATTAGGACTAATCTTTTTGGGTAAGGATTTCTTTATAAAAACTATTTATGGAACCCTTTTAACTCCAACTATAGTTTTAGTATTAGAAAGAACCTGTGACCCAAATTTCTTCTATGCAGGCATAAATGATGGTAATAAGGAGCTTATTTCCTTAATCTGTGGAGCTCTACTTTGTGGAGTTGGTGTAGGTATTGCCATTCATGCAGGAGGATCTACTGGTGGTATGGATGTAGTCCAAAAGATAATGAGTAAATATATAAAAATACCAATGAGCGTTTCAATGTATCTAACAGATGGTGCGATAGTTTTACTTGCAGGCTTTTTGCTATCTAATAAGACTAGTGGTGAAATGGTTAGAAGCTATACCTATATGTATCAAATAGAAAATGTAGTTTGGGGTGTTCTTGGAGTAGTTATTCAGGGCTACATTATTGATTACATTTGCTTAAACGCTAGATCACGCCGAACTGTTTATGTAATAACTAACCATCCAGATAAAATTAGAGATTTAATTTATCAGGATATTGGTAGAGGTGTAACCCTATCTGATGTAAGAGGTGGCTACACTAATGATAATAAAACTATGATTATTTGTACTATGGATAAAAATGAAGCCTACAGGGTAACTGAGTCTATTACTGAGCTAGAGCCTGAGGCCTTCACCTTTGTAACCTCATGTAAGCAGGTTAGTGGTGAATATGATAAGCGAGGTATTTTATGATAGTAGAGGAGCTAAAAAGGCTTAAGGGTAATAATTATAGTATTGTAGTTAATAATGAAAGCTATATTTTTGATGAGGAAATAATTTTAAAATATAGGCTAGTTAAGGGCAAGGAGGTAACTAAGGAAATATTAGAGGAGGCTAGGGAGAAGAATAGCATTATGGAATTTTATCATAAGGCTATGGACTACTCTATTCGTTACAATAAGGGAAGAGGGCAAACCGTTTCCTATCTTATTGATAAGGGCTTAGCTAGCGTTGAGGCTAATAAAATAGCTGACCGACTAGTTCAAAATAAAATTATTGATGATAAGGCCTTAGTTGATGGTCATATCGCAAGCCTTTTAAGAAGAAAATATGGTAGGCTCTATATTAAGGAAAAGCTTAAGGAGCAGGGCTTTAGTAATGATTTAATAGCTGATGCCTTAATAAATATTAATATGGATACCTATTATGAAAATATGAATATATTATATAATGAGGCCCTTAAAAGATATAAGGGTGAGCCCTATATCATAAGAGCTAAGGCTAAAAAATATGTTCTTTCAAAGGGCTATAGCTATGAGGATTTAAGTAATTTATTGTAATTAATTAGGCCTAGTGGTATACGATATTATTTCGTGTAGCATTAGGCTTTTTTTCGTTTTTCGATTTCAGGTCTTATTTTATTGTTAAAAGCTAAAGATTATAGTATAATTAAAATAGTATATGTTTAAGGGTTTAGGAGGAAATTTAGTCTATGTTAGTTAGAGAAATGATTGATAATAACTTTTTATATTATTTTGATCAAGGAGAATGCTTAGAGGCCTATAAGGTATTTGGAGCTCATTTAGTAAAGGATGAGGATGGTAAAAATATAGCCTGTGAATTTTGTCTATATGCTCCCAACGCTAAAAGAGTAGATATTATAGGTGAATGGAATGACTTCAAGGAAGGAAGACAGGAGCTATTTTGTATTGACGCTAAGGGCATTTGGTATGCTTATTTAGAGGGTGACTATGAGTGGAAGAAATATAAGTATGTAATTACTACTCATGATGGTAGAAAGCTAACTAAGGCTGATCCTTATGCCTTCTATTCAGAGCTAAGACCTGCTCAGGATAGTAAGGTTTGTGATATTGAGGGCTATAAATGGAATGATGGTGATTGGATGATGAACCATCCAAAGACCTATGATAAGCCTTTATTAATTTATGAAATGCACTTAGGCTCATGGAGAAGAAGACCAGATGGAAGCTTTAATTCATTTGATCAAATCGCTCCAATGCTAATAGATTATCTAAAGGATTATGGCTATACTCATGTTGAGATTATGCCAATTTATGAGCATCCACTTGATATGTCATGGGGATACCAGGGAACTGGCTATTATGCAATTACCCCACGCTATGGCTCACCTAAGGGCTTCATGTGGTTTGTAGATGAGCTTCATAAGGCTGGTATTGGTGTTATTATGGACTGGGTACCTGGTCATATTTGTCGTGATGCTCATGGTCTTTATATGTTTGATGGTACACCACTATATGAATATAGTAAGTATGAGGATAGAGAAAATGAGGAATGGGGTACTGCTAATTTAGATTTAGGTAAGGGTATCACTAGATCATTTTTATATTCTAATGCCATGTACTATATGAATTATTTCCATATCGATGGCTTTAGAGTAGATGCCGTAAGTAATTTAATTTATTGGCTTGGAAATGTTAATAGAGGTGTAAATGAGGGTGCCTGTGATTTCTTAAGAAAGCTATCTATTCATTTATTTAAGAAGGATGATAGGGTTTTATTAATGGCTGAGGATTCATCTAGCTTCCCTAAGGTTACCGCACCAGTTGGTATGGGAGGCCTAGGCTTTAATTATAAGTGGGATATGGGCTGGATGAACGATACGCTTAAGTATTTTAAGCTAGATCCAATTTATCGTCAGTTTAATCATCATCAGCTAACCTTTAGTATGATGTATTATTATAATGAGCAATTCTGTTTACCATTCTCACATGATGAGGTTGTTCATATGAAGGGCTCATTATTAAATAAGATGCCAGGAGATCGTTGGCAGCAATTTGCTAACTACCGTTGCTTAATTGGTTATATGCTTACTCACCCAGGTAAGAAGCTATTATTTATGGGTAATGAGTTAGCAAGCTATGATGAATGGCATTATGAGTCTGAGCTACCTTGGACAATCAATAAGTATCCAGATCATGATGCAGCTAATAGATATGTTAAGGAAATAACTACTCTATATAAGAATGAGAAGGCTCTATGGGAATGTGATTATGATAGAAGAGGCTTTGAATTTATTGATGCTGATAATGCCTCTCAATCACTTTATATATTTGCAAGATTCCCTAAGGAGCAGGATGAGCATTTAGTAGTTGTAATGAACTGTACACCAAATACCTATGATAACTATAGAATTGGGGTTCCAGGCTTAGGTGAGTATGTAGAAATTATAAACTCAGATAGAGATATTTATGGTGGCTCTAATAGAGTTAATCCATTACCACTTAAGGTAGAGGATTATCCTCAAAACAACCAAAAGCAATCAGTTATGATGACTATTCCACCACTTGGTATTTCTATTTTAAAGCATGTGGTAGCTAAGAAAGCTATAGCTAAGCCTACTGCCTCAACTAAAAAAGCTACTAAAAAGCCTACAAAAAGTAAATAAAATTGTCATTTAATAGGCAAAAGTCGTCAAAAAAGACATAAAATGTGAGTAAAAATTTGAATTTCTTTTAAGTTTATGATAAAATTTTAAAGAAATTTACATTTAATCTATAAGGGGGATTATTTTAATGAACTATCCAATGTTCAAGGATGTTAAGACATTCAAGGAAGCATTTGTACAAAATGTTGAAAATAAATATGCAGTTGATTTTAAAGAGTCTACACCATATCAGCAATATGTAGTTCTAGGTGAAATGCTTAGATATGCGATTGCTAAGGATTGGCATGAGACTAATAAAATTCAAAGAGAAACAAAGTGCCGTAAGGTTTATTACTTCTCAATGGAATTTTTAATGGGAAGAATGATTACTAATAACCTTATGAATGCAGGAGTATATCCTGTTGTTAAGGAAGCCTTTGATGAGCTAGGAATTGATATTAATGAGGTAGAGCATCAGGAGGCCGATTCAGGTCTTGGTAATGGTGGTCTTGGTAGACTAGCAGCCTGCTTCATGGACTCTGTAGCCTCACTAGGCCTACCAGTGCATGGAAACTGTATTCGTTACCGCTATGGTTTCTTTGAGCAGGGTATTAGAAATGGTTATCAGGTAGAGCATCCTGATAGATGGCTAAAGGATCGTAACGTTTGGGAGATACGTAAGGATGATGAGGCTGTTGAAATTCCATTCTATGGCTATATTGATATGTATACAGCTAATGGTGTGCTTCATGTAGTTCATAAGAACGCTGAATATATTAGAGCTGTACCTTATGATGTACCTATTATTGGTGATAACAACCATGTTGTTAATACCTTAAGATTATGGTCAGCAGAGCCAGCTAAGACATATCCTGATGGAGATGCATTTGAGTATCATAGAAAGCTTAGAGAAATTTCATCTATGCTATATCCAAATGATGATACTGATGAGGGTAAGCTTTTACGTTTAAAGCAGCAATATTTCTTTGTATCAGCAGGTGTTAAGAGCGCAATTAGAGCTCATAAGAAGAACTTTAGTACTGTAAGAAACCTAGCTGATAAGCTAGTATTCCATATTAACGATACTCACCCAGCTTTAATTATTCCAGAGCTAATGAGAATTTTCGTTGATGAGGAGCATTTAGAGTGGGAGGAAGCATGGGAAATCACTAAGAATTGCTGTGCTTATACTAACCATACTATTCTTGCTGAGGCATTAGAGAAGTGGCCAGTACATTTATTCCAGCTATTATTACCTCGTATTTACTCAATTACTGAGGAAATTAATAGAAGATTATTAATCGAAATGGAGGCTAAGTACGGTCAAGGCTCTAAGGAAGCATATGATATGGCTATTATTAAGGATAACCTAGTTCATATGGCTAACATTGCAATCCATGGCTCATATAGCGTTAATGGTGTTGCTGCCCTTCATACTGAGATTTTAAAGAATATCGAAATGAAGACCTTCAATGATTATTATCCAGGAAAGTTTAATAATAAGACTAATGGTATTACTCATAGAAGATGGTGTCTACACTCTAACCCAGAGCTTGTAGAAATTTTAAAGGATGTATGTCCAAATTGGGTTAAGGATCCAGAAAATGAGCTAGTTAAGCTTTTACCTTATGCAGATGATCCAGTAATGCAGGAAAGATTTGCCCAAATGAAGGAGGCTCGTAAGCAAGCCCTAGCTAATAAGATTTTCGCCTCTCAGGGAGTTTCACTTGATACAAATTCAATTTTTGATATCCAGGTTAAGAGACTTCATGAGTATAAGCGTCAGCTTATGAATGCCCTACATATTATGTATGTATACAATAGATTAAAGACTGACCCAGAGTTTAAGGCTAATTATCATCCTCATAGCTTCATTTTTGGTGCTAAGAGTGCTCCAGGCTATGCCTTTGCTAAGAAGGTAATTAAGCTTATCAATACAATTGCTGATAAGGTTAATAACGACTATGAAACTAATAACCTATTAAAGGTTGTCTTCGTAGTTAACTATAACGTTACCTATGCTGAGACTATTATGCCAGCTGCAAACGTAAGTGAGCAAATTTCTACAGCATCTAAGGAGGCATCTGGTACTGGTAATATGAAGTTCATGATGAATGGTGGTATTACCTGTGGTACTCTAGATGGTGCTAATGTTGAGATTAGTGAGCTTGTTGGTGATGATAATATCGTTATCTTCGGTATGAATGCTAAGGAGGTAACTGATTTATACGCTAATGGTGGCTATAATCCAATGGATTATTATAATAACGATGAAAGAATCCATACAGTTATTGATGAGCTAACTAATGGCTTCTTTGATAGAGTTGATCAAAATGAGTTTGCTGAAATTAGAGATAACCTATTATACAAGGATAATTACTTTGTATTAAAGGATTTTGATTCATATATTAAGGCTCAGGAGAAGATTAATGAGCTTTATAAGGATCAAAAGAAGTGGTTACATATGTCAATTGTTAATGTTGCTAAATCAGGCTTCTTCACAACAGATAGAACAATGAAGCAATATAATGATGATATTTGGCATGTTGAGCCATTAAAGATTAAAAGAAAATAATAATTAGGGGGAGCTTAGCTTCCCCTTTTTTAAGAAGAGGTTTTATATGTTAGAATTTAAACAAGAGGATGGCCTAAAAAATCAAATTACTAGCCTAGAGAAAAGGCTTAAGCTATTTTCTTTAATTAGATTAGTAATTGGTGTAGCCCTAATAGTATTTTTAATTTCCTTATTTTCATTAGGAGGAATAGCCTTTTTAGTATTATCTATAGTATTCTTTTTAGGCTTTATTCTATTTGTAATATTTACTAATAAATATTATGTCATAATGGAGCATTTAAAGAAAAAGGAGCTAGTCTATACAATCCATAAAAAAAGAAGAAGCCTAGATTATGCGGCATTTTATGATACAGGTAGTGAATTTTTAGATAGAAATGACTATAAGCAAAGTGATTTAGACCTTTTTGGTAAGAAAAGTCTATATCAATATCTATGTAGCGCGAAGACAAAGCTTGGAAGGCTTAAGCTTAAGGAGGCACTTTCAAACCCACCTAAGCGCGATATGAACTTTACGAGTGCTATAAATGAGCTTACTAAGCATGAGGAGGTCTTAGATATTGAGGCTGATATATTAGAGTTTGATGCTGATGCTAAGCACCTAGACTATGATGAGCTTTTATCACTTTTAGGTAAAAAAATAGAATTTAAGCCAATTTTTATCCTACCAGTAATAAACCTACTAGCTACTATTATTTATTTAGTAC
>JAHHSW010000003.1 GCA_020024985.1 Anaeroplasmataceae bacterium
GGATATCCACCACGCTCACTCTTGCCATCTACTATTTCATCATTAGCTAAAACAGTACCTAGCTCCTCACACCAGTTAACTGGCATGTCTACCTGCTTAGCTAAGCCCTTTTCAAATAGCTTTTTAAAAATCCATTGTGTCCACTTATAATACTTTGGATCACAAGTTGATATTTCCTTATCCCAATCAAATGAAAGTCCAAGCATCTTTAGCTGATGAGTAAAGGTTGCAATATTCTTTTGAGTAAACCCATCTGGATGGTTACCTGTTGTAATTGCGTATTGCTCAGCTGGAAGACCAAATGCATCCCATCCCATTGGATGTAAAACATTATATCCTTGCATTCTTTTCATTCTTGAAATTATGTCTGTAGCTGTATATCCTTCAGGATGTCCTACATGTAGACCATGTCCTGATGGATATGGGAACATATCTAGGGCATAGTACTTAGGCTTAGAAAAATCCCAAACATCTGTTTTAAATGTTTGATTTTCATCCCAATACAATTGCCATTTTTGTTCAATTTCCTTATGATTATAATCTCTCATTAAATTTCCCTCCTTAGGGTCACACTTTTACTTGTACTATTCTATCACAAATCAATCAAATTTTGTAGAGAAAAATGCAAAAAGGTGAAAAAACTCTTTTATAAAATAAAAGGCCCCCTATTTTTCAAGGGAGCACGCAGCTTTTTAATGTCTATTTGAAATGATTTTAGGCTTATCATCCTTGGCCCTTTTATTAAGCACCAAAAACAAGCAAATAAAGCCAATATTAATGACTAAAAGCCCACACCAATATAGGTATCCATACTCGCTAAAATGCTTCAAATTTTTGCATAGATAATACATTAAAATTGAGCCTATTAAATAGCTAGCATGAAGGTAGGGGGTATACCTTTTAAAATCATAATTTTCAAGTAAGGAAAGCTTGATTATTATAAAAATAAGCTCTAGGAAGGCAGCAGCCGAAAACAAGCCTATTACAACGTAAAATGAGGTCTCATTAAACCTGTTTAATGCACTAAATATAATGCCAAAAATAGCCAATATGGCTAATAGGAAATATTCACTATATTTTATAATTTTTTCCTTCATTTTCTAGTACCTAAAGGACCTCATTTAAATACTCAAAAACATAGTCTACAGCCATTTTTCTAACCTTATTTCTACCGACATTTCCAAGCCTTAGGGTAGTGACGAAAACATCGTTTTCAATAGCGACACCAATGCATACATTTCCAATAGGAATAATGCCATCAGAGGTAGGACCTGCCGCTCCTGTAATACCTACACCTATATTACTTTTAGCTTGGTTTTTTATGCCCTTAGCCATCTCATAGGCAACCTCTTCACTTACTACATTATACTTATCAATAGTTTCCTTTTTTACACCTAAATATTTAATTTTAGCTTCATTTGCATAGGTAACAATGCTCTCATTTAGGACCCATGAGGCACTCGCTACATCAACAAGCCTTGAGACGCACATACCACCTGTGCAGCTCTCAGCAAAGGCTATTTTATAGCCCTTATTAATAAGCTTATTAACTACCATTTCTTCTGTTGTCATATAATATCAACCTCTTTTATTTATGATATGTTTCATTATTATTTATCTTAAATGCTCTATAAATTTGCTCAAGCAAAATAACCTGCATAAGTTGATGTGGAAATGTCATTTTAGAAAAGCAAAGCTTATAATCCACCGTATCAATAACCTTTTTTGCTATACCTAATGACCCTCCAATTATAAAGGAAATATGTGAAGAATTATAGGAAAAAACATTACTAATTTTGCTAGCAAGCTCCTCACTTGATAGCATTTCTCCACGTAAATCTAAGGCTATTTTATAGCTATTTTGAGGGATAAGCTTTAATATTTTTTCTCCCTCCTTATTCTTTACGATTTCAATTTCCTTTTGACTTGGGTTATCACATATTGGCTCATCTGAGGCACTTAAAAACTCAATTTTAGTATATTTAGATAATCTTTTTGAATACTCATTTATAGCATCCCTTAAATACTTTTCCTTGATGCTACCAATAGAAATTATACTTATTTTCATACAATAAATTCTCCTGATGCTGATGGTCTTAAAATTACAAATTCTATATTGTCTGTAGGGATTCCATAGTCCTTAAAAACCTTACCTCTTGTAAGCTCTAGAACTCTACTTAAATTGCATTCCTGAGAAATATGGGCATGCATAACAAGCTTAGTTTTAGGGCCAATAACATTACATAATGTAACCATGCTATCCTCATTTGACATATGGCCATGCTCCGATAAAATACGCATTTTTAACGGGTACGGTCTAGAGGAATGCATAAGAATTTCTGGGTCATGATTACTCTCTAAAATATAAGCCTCAGCATTGTTTATAAATGGGTAAAGGCTCTGGTGAACATAGCCTGTATCAGTTATATAAACAAGCTTCTTTTCACCCTCATGAAACACAAAGCCAATCGATTCTGCCGCATCATGAAATGTAGGAAGAATATTAACTAATACATCATCTAAAGCTACATCCGGGTACAAAATAGAGTCTTTTATTCGACTAATTAAATGAATTTCTCCAGCCCTATACTTCTTTTCTAAAAGCTCACATTGCTTAACCTTTGAGCTATTTTTGTATATTGCATAAATTGCATTAAAGGCACCCTTAGAAAGATAAATATGAAGCCCATCAACCTTTAAAAGCATAGCTAAGCCCTTAATGTGATCTATATGCTCATGGGTAATAAAAAGAGCATTCACATCATTTATGCTTAGATTATAGTTTGATAAATTTAAATCTATTTGCCTTTTAGATATTCCTGCATCTATTAAAATGTTTAAATTATTAGCTCTAAGAAGGGTACAATTTCCTTCTGAGCCACTTGAAAATACTACAATATTCATAATAACCTCACTAATCATAGGCTATTATATCATACTTGCTAGAAAAGACAATAAAACGTGCATATTCTTATACGTGCTTAACCTATTAAATATACAATGGCGACAAAAAAGCTTGTAATATATATGTATATATATTAACTTTTTTTTAAAAACAATGCTAAAATTTATCTTTTAATTGATTTTTAATTTCATTAATGATATGATATTATGTGCTATGGTTTAAAAAAATTAGAAAAGGAGTTCAGTATTAATGAGTAAGAAAATTAACAATACACCGCGAAGATTATTGACTGCCTCAATGTCTGTTGCGTTATTAATATCTTTATCATCATGTTCTGGAGCTGTTAATACAAGTGGTAGCCTAGATGTTAACAAGGAATATGCTAAATCAGGCAATTATAATGTAACATATGGTGAGCTTTGGAACGAGTTACAGTGGAATGCAAACACTGTGCTTAGTGAGCAAATAACTAATGTAGTCTTAAACAAATACGTTACAAATGTAAACACAGTAATTAATAAAGACTATAAGGACCTTACTGATGATGAAAAGAAAAACCTAGGCCTAACTGAGAATGAGTCAGATAAGGAGGCTAAATTTGCAAAGCTAAAGAATCACTATAAGGACAGATTAGTTGATTATGTTGTACAGGATATTTATGAGCAAAGCTTCAATAAGGATGGCTATTGGTCAACCATATCTAAGCTAAAGCCTGTAAAGAATGAGGTTTCAATTGAAAAGTACATCGATCAAATGTACACTGATCATCATATGTACTATGGTGATAGCAGAGATTCTTTCAAGAATTTATTAATCGATGCTTGGAAGCTAGACAAGGAAAATGAAGAGGAGCTTAATACAGCTAAGGCTAAGTACCTAGAGGTTGCTAATGCCTATAAGGATGTTTATTATCCACTTCTTGCCAAGGAGCTTTTAGCATTTGCTGATCTTCAAGAGGATATCGATAAGGCCTATAAGGAGGACGACGATAAGGATGATGATAAGGATGGTTACTTCACCCATTCTCAATTCAAGACAGCCCTTGAGGAAAAGTACACTAACACATATGATTTAAATATGGTTATGATCAGATTTACATCTGAGGAGGAATTCCAAAATACATTACGTGCTTTTGGTTTAAAGGTTTATAATAAGAAATTCTACTTCATCCAGGATGCTAAGGATAGTACAGAAAGCATCCCATATGAAGAGTATATCGATAGATATGATGAAATAACTGCTAGCTCAGATTTCACAAATCAAAATGGTGTACAACCTGTAAATAGCAATGCCTTATTAGAAATCTATATTCAAATGTATAACTATATTTATGGTGGATATAGAGAAACTCTAAAGACAAGCTATAATCAAGATTTCAATGATATCAATGAACTAAGAGCATTAACAAAGAAAATAATCAATGATTATGCAAGTGATGATGCACAGGATAAGTATATTGCTCTTAAGGATAGCTTAATGGCTAACAATAGTAAGGAAACTACCTTTACCTCTAAAGATCTTGATAAGATTTCATCTTCATTAAAGAATTATCTATATGAGACTCTTGATGACAACAAGCCTTATTCTACATCTACTCAATCTGCAAACGGTGGATACTATGTAGCCTATAAGTTTGAGGATCAAATGGATGAAATAACTGATGAAACTACTAAGAAGTATGAGGAATATTTCAAAAACGATCCAGATGTTACTTCATTTGAGGTAATGGAAAAGATTAAAGAGGATGAAAAGGTATATAATGAATTACTAGAGGAATTAAAGTTTGATCAATTAAATGATTCATTAATTTCTACTGCTCTTAATGAAAAGACTAAAGAGGTTACAGTAAAGATTTATAATGAGCCTCTAGAAATAGCTTATAAGAAGGATCATCCTGATTATTCTAAGACTCTTGGTAAGCCTTCAAATAAAAATCTATTAGCTACAATTGAGTATGAAAAGCAAACAAAGAACCTAAACATTGTTGCAGACGCAAACGATAAGAAGGCACTTAAGACAATCAATGGCGAGGCTATTGGTGCCTTTGATGTTTTAGAAAAGAAATTAGGTCCAACTGTTTCTATCGATTTATTAGCTGATAAGATTGTAAAGGATAACCCTAAATATCAAGAATCATTAAAGGATAAGGAAACTATTAAATACTATAATGATTATCTAGAAATGCTATTAGTTAATTTTGCAGCTGGTGGCTTAGCTCAACAGGGCTATGATGCAGCATTAGGTAAGTACAATTTCTTAATGCTTTACTTCCATACTGCTGATGTAAAGAAGATTATAAATGATACATTCCTAGTTCAATATACAGCACAAAAGCTTTTAACAGATTATTCAAGCAAATCACTTGCTGAGTTCTTTAATAAGTACACTGATGTAGCTTATGATAACTACTTCTCATTAAGTGGTACAAGATTAGTTGTATATATGGATAAGGATGATGACAACATTCCAGATGAGACAAGCACAAACTGGGCAGATGAAACTGTTACATTTGAAGGTGGCGAGTGCACATTAGAGTATGTTGCAAAGTCATTAATATTCAAGGTATATACAAAGCTAAGTGCTTCTTCAGCTTCACATACTGATAGATTAAATCAATTAGTATCTGAAATTAACAATTCAGCAAGAGTTAACTTCCAGGATAACGTAATTGCTCCTGAAAATACATGGGCTGAATATAGACACCTAGGCTTAAAGGTTAAGACTGAGGAATTCTCAGCTACAAACTCAGATGTTGATATTGATAGAAACCTAAAGGATCGTTTATATGGATATGCAACAGGTCAAAGTGTTACTAACCCAGATAAGAAGTATGAATACTTTAAGAATGGCGAGGCTCCTACAATCTATATGGAACCACTAAATAAGGTTGATTCATTAAAGGCAGATAATGATGATATCCTAAAGACTAATGATGGCTACAACCTAATCTTAGTTACAACTGGTTCAAAGAAGCCTTCAGCTAAATGGGAAGACAAGGATAATTTATTTAAGGATTTCTCAATTAAGTACAATAATCATTATGTAACTGATATTGATGGAATTTCTAATGAAACTGATAAATTAAATCTTAACCAAATAAGATTATACATTTTAGATAATGCAGTTAACGGTTCATCAAAGCTATCTCCAGCTTCTACTTCATCTGCATTAACTACATTCCTACAACCAGTTCTATCAAGATACAATAGTGCTGAAACACAAAGAATTATCTTATTAAACTTCATAAAGCTTTCGACTAATAATAGTGAGCTTACATTTGATGATAGTAAGACTAACGATTATTTAAAGAATGTGATTGAAATTAGTCAAAAGATAGTTGATGACTACAACACAATCTATGATGATCCAAGAACAAATATTTTCCCTGATTGGTGGAAGGAATTAAATGAACAAGTTTCAAAATTCTTAACTAATAAGGAAGAGGTGAAGTAATCATGAAACTAAAAAGATTATTTTTAGGCGCTGGAATTGCAATTCTAGGTGTTTCATTAGCTTCTTGTTCAGAAAAAGAAATAAGAAATACTACAACACCTTATGGCGCATTATATAACCAATTAGACAAAGAAATTGCTACTGCTAATAATGGCAAGAGCAAGATGACAGTTGGTACTTATTACAACAAACTAAAATCTCTAGGCTATGACAAGGTTTCAACTGCAATTAATTCAAGACTTTATGAACCAGAAATTAAAGCTCTTAAGGCCCTTTTAACAAAAGAAAATTTAAATGATTATAAGGATGCCCTAACAATTAAAATTGAAGGCAAGGATGGTGCCTCACTTTATGAATTAACTGAGGAAAAGATAGCTGAGCTTCGCCGTGAGCTTTTAGAGGAAATCAACCTAGTTATCGCTACAAAGGTTTATGGAACTGCTGATTTTGAGGCAATTTCTAAGAAGACTCCTATGGAAATGAATAAGGCTATTCAATCATTCATTGATTCTCAAGCTAAGATAGGTATTTTCCTTGAGGAGGCTGATTTAAAGAATTACTTAATTCCTACAGATTCAAATTATGAATTAAATAAGGAAAAGAAGCTAATTCAATTTAAGAAGGAAACTCTTGATAAGCTAGAGCCTGCAGTTGATGCAGTTATTCTAGAGCAAGCAAAGCTTCTTTCTGCAAAGAAGGCATTATTCCAAATTGCTGAAAAGGAATATATTACTAAGACTGTTGAAGAAAATGGTAAGGACGTTGAAAAGACAGTAAAGAATGATTACTATATTTTCAAGGATTCAAACTATAAGTCTGAGTATGAAAGAACCTTTAAGACATATGGTACCTATAATGCTATAGTTATTCAATTCAACTCATTAAAGGAAGCACAAGCTGCATTAAAGGCTAACCCTATTGATACATCATCATTAGAAAATGCTAAAAAGAGCTATGCTAACCTTTATAATATGTACTACAAGTACAAAACACCTGCAAACACTAGTGCAGATGATCCTATTCATATTTATGAGGTAAACGAATTTAAGGATGACTTTGCTGATTTACCAGCAAGCGTATCTACATTAATTAAATCAACATTAAAGGATGATGAATACCTTACAGAGCCTAGAAATGTTAATAATAAGTATGTATTAGCATTTAGAGGAAAAACAGTTTATTCTGTTAGTGAGGATAAGGATGAAACTGATTACAATGATTTAACTGAGGCACAAAAGGACAAGTACCTTCCTAAGATTAAGGAAGCCTTAATTGATTCAAATGCTAAGTCATATCAAGCAACTGATTATCAAAAGAAGCTTGAGGATGCTAAGCTTAAGATTTATGATCCATATTTCGAATATAAGTTTGAATATGAGAACGCAAGCTTCTATGATCATGTAACTGAGGTTACTAAGCCAGAAAGCAATCTAATCTTTGAGATGGAAGGCTCAAGCGCATATACAGTAGATCAATTCTTTGTAGATGCTTCAGATAGCTATGCTTCTTCTATTCTAGTAGATTACTTCCAGCTTGATTATGCAAATCAATATTATAATGATTATGTAGACCTTCATTTAATAAATAAAGATGCTAAGAAGGATAATAAGAAGGCTTTAGATGAGGCTATTAAGGCATTTAACTCAAATAAGAATTCAACATATCCTGCTGAAATTGGGCTTGAGACATTCCTAATTGCTAACTATGGTTATGCAAACAAGGATGAGGTATTAAAGTACTATTATGATGCAAAGTCTGCATTAACAACCTATAAATCAATCGTAGTATTTGATCAATGGGCTACTGAGGATCATAAGATTAATACTGAAAAGACTAATATTTTAAATAACATTCTAGAAACTGGTAATAAGACTTATAATGATATTTTCAATATAAATCTAGACCATCTATTAATCAACATTGACGATAATGGTGATGGCCAACCAGATGATCCAGATGATTTCTTCCAAAAGAATCCAAGTATAAAGGCTGACTTTGAGCAAGCTGTAGCAAATTTAGCTCAAGCTATCTATACTGAGGCAGTAAATGAAGCCTATAAGAACAATACTTTATTTGAAACATTAACTTATATTAAGAGCCAATATGAAGAGGGTGGCGCTATTCTATCTCAGCCTGGTAAGACATGGGATGACTTCAAGAATGATGATAAGAATGGTCATTTCAACTTCCTATTAACAGTTGAGCAGCTAGCTTCAAATGGTGATATTACTCAAGATTCAGTTAATAACTTCGTAACTCCATTCAAGGATTATGTTAAGAATATTTATAAGACTGCTAGCAACAATAAGGATTTACCTAAGGAATTTGATAATGGTACCTTCTACATTGTTTCTGGTAGTGGTGAATCATTAACAGGTGAGCAATTAACTACACCTGAGCAAGCTACAAAGATTACTAATGAAACATTATGTAAGACAAACTTTGGTTACCATCTATTAGTTTTAAATAGCTTCAGTGGTCCAAAGTCAACTAAGTATACTGAGAATGACGATGCTGGTGGATTCCAAAAGGATCTTCAAATCGTACTTCGTAAGTATGAGGATGCAGATAACCAGGATAAGAACGAAATTGTTTATATTAACACTTCTTCTTATAACCAAAATGATAATCAAGCTTCATTCGAGCAATTATTCATTTACTATGTACAACAAGCAAATGGTGTTGATTCATCATTAGACTCAGATGTTAAGCAAATTATGAGCTCATTATTTGATAACGCTATTAGTACATATAAGTCTTCTAATTTCCAAACCTTCCTACTTCTAAGATTATTAAATGTTCAAATTAATGATCTTGCATTATTCAGTGCTACTGATAGTGTAAATAAGGATTATAAGATTAATACTAAGGCTGTTTCAGCTGAAATTGAAAATCTAAAGAATCAAATCATTTCATATGATCAAAATTCTCCTTATGTAGCATGGGTTACAGATATGGACTGGACAAGACCAGATTCAAAGTAATTAAATAACTAAGAGGTATTAGCTTTGCTAATGCCTCTTTTTTTGACTATAGATCAACTTCTATAGTTTTTTTCTTATTAGTTAAGAAATGGTACATATTAAATGGTAATTATAGAAATGAATTATTATCCATATATATGCTCAATAATACAAAATAGTGCAAAAATCGTACCGATATTACTAAATTAAATAATCTAAAATAGGCATATTCTACACAAATAACAGTAAAGAGTAAATTTACACATCCCGCTATATAATCATCCCATTTTCTTATTTTATATGTTCAATCAACCTACAATAGTACAAATTATTAGCATTTTTATTAATTCTAAGTGCATAATTTGTAAGTGCTATTATTCTTCCTGGTGCTATAATCTAGAATAAAGAACAGATATGAATTTTCAACAAATGGGGTTAAAGTTCATTACTATTCTAATTTAATAATTTTTATAATTGGTAGCTTTTTTGTAAGCTTCCGTTTAACTAAAATCATTTTCTAGATTTTAGCTTGATCTGGGAGGCACTAAATTGATGCTTAAAAAAGCACTACAAATCTGGTACCTCTAGGATTCTTTTAAAAATTCAAGGAAGGGGAAGAAAAATAATGAATTTTTTTAAGAAATTATTAGCTGATAAGAGCTATGGTTTTTATGTAACTATCGCATTATCAGTACTAGCTGTAATCACTGCTATTATTTACAATGTTGTTTATGGTGGATCAAGAGATTACAATTTATTTGCAAACATTTGTTTGTATTTATGCTTAATACCTTTAGTATTAGCCTTCATCAAGCCAGCTTCAAAGATTAGCCATTACGTTTTATATGGTTTAGTTCTTCTAGCATTCTTAGGATATGTTATGGGTATTTACCTATACGTTTCAGAGGTTTTTGTTGGAATTGATGAGCATGAATTTAGCGCTCGCTTTATTTTATGCACAATTTTATTTACTATCACACTAGTTTGTGGTACAGCAAATTGCTTTTTTAAACAAGCTAAGGAGGAAATAGCAGATGAGCAAGAGTAATTTAATAATAAAAATTGGTATGGTTTCATCATCATTATTATTTGGTGTTGCATTAACCGGTACCAACATTGCAAGAGCTAATAGAACAGCTATTTCTAATGAGCTAGGTACTCCAACCTTTGAAATCATTCAAAAGGAGGATGGAGAAAAGGTAGATAATGTCTACTATAAATCAAAATACACAAAGCTAGGTGGCCAAGATGGCTTAATCCAAGCTGGTAAGAATATGTGTAAGGAAATTGAAGAGGAGGGTGCTGTATTACTTGAAAATAGGAATAATGCCCTACCTCTTAAGGAAGGAACTAAGGTATCATTATTTGGTACTGCTTCATTCCGTATTTCAGTAGGTGGACGTGGTTCCTCTCATACAAGAAATCCACAGCCTGCTACAAGCCTAAAGGAGGCGCTAGAAAATGCTGGACTTCAGGTTAATAATGTTCTTAATGATTTCTACGATGAAAAATATAATACAGTAGATGGTAAGAATAAGCCTTATCAGCCAAGTGGCTGGACACACCATACTAATGATGTTCCATTTAGTGAAATTCAAGCTAACAAGGAAGCCTATGATTCTATTAAGGAATATGGTGATGTTGCAATATTCACTGTAACTCGTATGGGTGGTGAATCAAACGATCTACCTACAAAGGGGAGTGAGGGTATTGATGGAGACTTCTTAAATTTAACTGAGAAGGAAGCATCAGTTCTACAGGGCTTAGGCCAATTAAAGAAAAATGGTGTAATCAAGAAGATTGTAGTTTTATTAAATACTACTAACCAAATCCAAACTAGCTCACTAAACAAGCCTGAATATGGTATCGATGCTACTATGTGGATTGGTCATGTCGGAATTACTGGTACTGAGGCTATCGGTGAAATTCTTACTGGTAAGAAGAGCCCATCTGGACATCTATCAGATACCTTCTGGTATAAGCATACTGATAATCCAGTATTACAAAATCAGGGTGTATTCACTTATGCTAATAGAGGAGATTTCCCAGAGCTTCCTGAGGCTTCAAAGGGCAGGGGTGGAAATAGCGATAAGTACGGTACCTACGTTGCCTACCAAGAGGGTGTATATTTAGGCTATAGATATTCTGAGACCAGATATACAGATGTTATCACTAAGAGAGAAAACGCTGGTGAATTTGATTACAATAAGGTAATTAGTGCACCATTCGGCTTTGGCTTATCTTATACAGACTTCAGCTTCAGCGATTTCAATGTCGAAAGAAATGGTAAGGACTTTGTTGTAACTGTTAAGGTTACTAACACAGGCACTGAATACCATGGTAAGGATGTAGCTCAAATTTATCTACAAAAGCCTTATAGCAATTTTGATATCGAGCGTGGAATTGAAAAGCCAGCTGTAGAGCTTGTTGGCTATGCTAAGACAGATGAGCTAGCTCCAAATGCAAGCCAAACTCTTACTATCCCAGTATCTGGTGAATGCCTAAGAGTTTATGATAGAAAGGTTAGCCAAACCTACATTGTAACTGAGGGTAAGTATTTATTTACTGCTGCTCATGACGCTCATGATGCTGCTAATAACTTCCTAGCACATGAGGGCTACTCTAAGAAGGATGGTATGACTAGTGATGGTAATAAGAACCTAGTTAAGTCATTCAACCAAAAGTTCGATGAGGAAACATATTCACATTCTAGAGGAACTGGTCATAAGATTCATAATCTATTTGATCATTCTGATATTAATTCATATGAGGGTAATACTCTTGACTTCTTATCAAGAAGCAATTGGACAAAGCCTTTAGCTAAGGATTTAAAGCTTACTAAGGAAATGGTTGATTTAATCCTTAAGCAAGAGGATTCAAGCTCAATTCAAAAGGATGATGGCAAGTATCCAACCTATGGTGCAGAAAACAATCTACAGCTTATCGACCTATTAATGGATGAAGACAAGAATCCAATTAGCTATGACGATCAGCTTTGGGATAAGTTCCTAGACCAGCTAACCTGGGAAGAAACTGTAAAGCTAGTATCATTAGGCTTAAGATGTAGTGCTGGCCTTGATAGATTAGGTAAACCACAAACTAAGGATCACAATGGTCCTACAGGATTAACTCAAAAGTATAATGAGGATAAGCGTGGTCTTGCTGCTACAACTAATGACCCAGACGGTGATAAGGCTCCAGTCTACTATCCATCAATTCCAGTTTTAGCTGCTACATTCAATAAGGATGTTGCAAAGAGATTTGGTGAATGTCTTGGTGAGGATGCTTTATGGGCAGGCTATAATGGCTTCTATGGTATCGGCTTAAATTCACACCGTTCTCCATATGAGGGACGTCATTTCGAATACTTCAGTGAGGATCCATTCCTAGCTGGTACATTAGCTACTGAAGAGGTTCTTTCATTACAGGCTAAGGGCTGCAACGCTTATATTAAGCACTTCGCTTTAAATGATCAGGAAAGCCAACGTAGTGGTATTCAGGTTTGGTCAAATGAGCAAGCATTACGTGAAATTTCATTAAGACCTTATGAATATGCAGTAATTGATGGTCATGCAGTTCATGCTATGGCATCATTCAGCCGTATCGGTCTTGAGCTATGTCCTGCTTCTCATGCCCTTCTTACTGACTACCTACGTGGTGAGCTTGGTATGACAGGCTTCGTTGTAACAGATATGTATTCAATTGGTTATAAGGAAGAGCAAATGCCAGCATTCCTAATGGCAGGCTGTGATTTACCAGATGGTGAATTAGGAACAAAGGTTGCTAATCCATTTAATGACTTTAAGAGTGGATATTCAAATGTTGCATGGCAAATGAGAGAGGCTTGTAAGCGTACAATGTACTCTACACTTCATTCAAATGCTATGAATGGCATTGATAGTAATACAATTATGAGAGCAATCACTCCAACATGGGAGGTTGCTGCTATTACAGGTACATCAATTCTTGGTGTAATCTTTGGTGGATTCACTATTTGGTGTGCAGTTGCTATCTTCCTAGATTATAGAAGAAAGCACATTTAATTAGATTCAATTTTTCTCCTAAATAAAATTGATCACAGGTGAGGCATAGGCTACCCCTATGCCTCACCCTTTTTATTTTTAAATATAGCTAGTATAAATATACCTAAAATAAAAAGCGATAGAAATTAGAACCAATTAAATTAAATTTAGCCCTATTCTATCGCTTTAATTATCTAATTACGCTTCCTTTATTAATGATAAGCCCATCTTATGCTTAGTATAATCAATGTCTATAACATAAGCATGAACACTATCACCTACTGCTAATATTTCACTAGGATGATTTATCCTCTTTGTAGACATCTTAGAAATATGAATTAAGCCATCATATTTAACACCACAATCAACAAAGGCACCAAAATCTACAACATTTCTAACTGTACCATCAAGCTCCATACCAACCTTAATGTCCTCAAAATGCATTACATCACTTCTAAGCTTAAGCCCTTGATAATCATCTCTTATATCTCTAAGTGGAGACACAAAGGCCTCTAATATATCATTAAGGGTATATTTATCAAGCTCTAGCTCCTTAATAACTCTTTCCTTATCTAGGCTAAGAACTGCATTTTTCATTTCCTCAGTACCTAAATCAGCTTCTGTAAGGCCCATCATTTTTAATATTTCTCTAGCCTTATCATAGCTTTCAGGATGAATTGGCGTCATATCTAGGGTACAGCTTCCATCTAAGATTCTTAAGAAGCCTACACATTGCTCATAGGTTTTAGGTCCTAGCTTACTAACCTTCTTAAGCTCACTACGAGATTTAAAGCTACCATTCTCCTCACGGTAGGCAATAATATTTTTACTAACTGTCTTAGTAATACCAGAAACATATGATAAAAGGCTAGGGGATGCAGTATTAAGATTTACACCAACCTTATTAACGGCATCAACAACAACGTCATCCAAGCTCTTATTTAGCTTACTTTGGGTTACATCATGCTGATACTGACCAACACCTATGCTCTTAGGATCAATCTTAACAAGCTCAGCTAATGGATCCTGAATACGTCTAGCAATAGAAATAGCTGATCTCTTTTCAACCGTTAAATCTGGGAATTCCTCAATGGCTAGCTCACTTGCTGAATAAACTGAAGCTCCAGCCTCACTAACAATAACATATTTAGCATTTAAATGATTTTCCTTGATAACCTCAGCAATAAAGCTCTCTGTTTCTCTAGAGGCAGTACCATTACCAATTGCTATAATAGTTACATTATATTTCTTAACTAAGTCAACAATAGTCTTTTTTGATTGCATAACAAGCCTTGGATCTACCTTGCTATCCTTAGCCTTCTCATTAGGATAAATCACTCCTATTTCTAAGACATTGCTGCTTTCTGATATAACCGCAAGCTTACAGCCAGTTCTAAAGGCTGGGTCAACACCTAAAACAACATGTCCCTTCATTGGAGCCTGTAGTAATAGATTTTTTAAATTTAATGAGAAGATATTGATTGCCTGCTCCTCGGCCTTCTCATTTAAAATACCTCTAATTTCACGAGCTATAGATGGAGCAATTAATCTTTTATATGAATCATCAATCGCTTCAATAAGCTCATCCTTAAATAAAGAATCCCTATTTCTAACTACCTTATATCTTAAGTACTCAATATCTCTTTCTGGCTGCAGGGTTAAGCTAACGCTAATTACTCCCTCATCCTCAGCTCTATTAATAGCTAAAAGCCTATGAGGCTTAATTCTACCAACAGATTCAGTACTATCATAATAATTCTTA
The DNA here is from genome assembly GCA_020024985.1 of Anaeroplasmataceae bacterium. Classification (GTDB taxonomy): domain Bacteria; phylum Bacillota_I; class Bacilli_A; order Acholeplasmatales; family Anaeroplasmataceae; genus Anaeroplasma. The sequence goes on from JAHHSW010000003.1 coordinate 15,106, forward strand.
TACTTTTCCTCAGGATCTAAATCATTATTCTTTTTCTTAGCTGAAATAGTACCATACCTTAAGGCTGCATCTCTAATATGCTTACGATATAGAGCATTATCACTTATCCTTTCAGCTACTATATACTTAGCTCCCTTAAGAGCCTCCTCAATAGTAGAAACCTTATCATTTAAATAGCGTTCTACTATTTCAGTTTTATCGCCTCTCGTCCAAAGCTTAAGCATTATATCAGCAAGTGGCTCTAAGCCTAAGGCGATTGCCTCGGTAGCCTTAGTTTTCTTCTTTTCCTTAAATGGTCTATATAAATCCTCAACCTCAATTAGCTTAGTGGCATTATTTATCTCCTCTCTAAGCTCTTCAGTCATTAGGCCCTTTTCATCAATTAATCTTATTACATCAGCCTTTTTCTTTTCTAGATTTACTCCATAGCTATATCTATCGCTTATAGCTCTAATTTGCTCCTCATCTAGTCCACCTGTTGCTTCCTTACGGTATCTTGCGATAAAAGCGACTGTCTTATCGTCAGCTAGCATATCTAATACCTCTTTTATTTGCTGAGGCTTAATGCTAAGCTCCTTAACCATTTCATTAATTACATTTTCATTTAATATTTCCATACCTTAACCTCTATTAAAAATTAAAGACCTCAGCTGAGGTCTTATTTTAAATATTACTTATTGTCTTTAAAATTAGCATCAATAAATAGCTTAGCATTATTTACTACACTTTGAATTAAGCTCTTACTTAAGCTATCAGCAAATAATCCCTTTTCCTTATCATCAGCAGTAGTAAAGTTTTCAATAAATCTATCACCATTTACTAAAGATAAAATTGTAGTAAGCTCAGATTTACCACCATTAAACTTTGAATCACTAAAAATTGACATATTATCAGAAGCTTGGTTATCCTGGGTATCAACAATATAAAGCTTTACCTTATAGTCGCCATCATATAAATTGATTGAATCCTGAAGGAATATTAGATACTCAAGAATAGACTCATGGTTCTTATCCTTTAAATCAGTTTCATTTTGCATTAAGGTCTTTGGATAGAACTTAGATAAATCAGTTGCAAAAACAAATACATAATCAATGAAGGTAGACTCAAAGTTAGGGTTTGTATGCATTGCTACCTCTGCATAGCTAGCCTTCTCAAAGTTAACCTTTCTTTCTTCACTAGTATTCTTATCCTTGTAAGTATACTCCATTGCGAAATAATCCTCAACCTTAGGCTCAGAATTTGTATTAGAATTACCCTTTAAACCAAATACTAATCCTAACACTAATGCGATGATAGCTACTACACCACATGAAATACCAATCCAAAAATTCTTATTATATAATATACCCTTCTTTTGACCACGAACGGCCTTTCCAGATACCTTTCTAACTACACGTGCCAAATTAATTCATCTCCTTAAAATTTTAGCTTGTTACAACATATGATAGGGAAAAAATTATCCAAATTTAACCCAAAGCCTTGGGTTTATAATAGATAATATATAACAATTACAATTAATTGTTATCACCATCTCTTTTTTCCATTAGTTCTAATGCAAGCTCCTTAATTTTTCTAAATCTATGGTTAAGCCCAGACTTAGTTAAATTAGGGTCATATTCATCATGAATTATATCTAATAATTGGGTTAATGAATGCTCTGGATTTTCCTTCCTAACCTTCATTACCATTAGAATTTTAGAATCTAAATCCTCTAGTGGATAATTATATTCTAAATATCTAATATATTTTAGCTGCTCACGCGCTGCGTCATTTGTTTTATCCTGATTAGCTATATCAAGATTAATAGACCTTTTGGTTGTAGCCGCAATATCCTTTCTTATAATTACATCCTCATAATATGACATTGTTGATGAGGCCTTAATTCTATAAAGAAAATCTGCAATACTTCCTCTTGCCTTTAAATAGACTAAAAGATAGCTTTTTCTTTTAGAAATTCTAGCATTAAGCTCAAATATATTCATTAGCCTTTGAATATATAATATTTCATGCTCAGAGGTAGAGGCAATCTCTAAATGAGAGGTTTTAGCCTTAGGGTCATTTACACTACCCTTAGTAATAAATGCTCCTCTTAAATAAGCACTCATTTCCTCATCCTTAAGATTACCCTCTCTATATTTACTCATAGAGCCAATTAAATTTAGCTCCTTAATTATTTCCTCCGCTCCACTTATTATCTCACAGCAATAAACAGTGTGACTATCAAAGCGGTCTATTTTCCTTGAGAATATCTCGGTTTCTATTTGATAATATCTTTTAACAACTGTAATAAAATATCTAATAATACCCATATTATTTGCAGTAAATAAAAGCTTCATTGGTCTTGAAATAATAACCTCTCCACCAAGCCTTAGCATAGCCTCTAGCTCAAGCTTATCCTCAATCATTGTTGAATTTGTAACCTGTAATAGGTCCATTTTGACCTCTAGTGAAAAGCTCATATGCTACTCCACACAAATAGTGATTAAATCATTTAGCCTATTAATAACATAGTCTGGCTCAGCCTCTAGCATTATCTCAGGCTTCTTTATATATAAGCAGCCTATAGAATGAACACCAGCAGCCTTTGCTGACGCCATATCGTTTAGAGTGTCACCAACATAAGCAACATTCCTTACCTCCTTAATAGGTCTTCTAGTAAGCTTCTTAAACCATCTTAAAACCGGATTTAAGCCCTTTATTTCCTCTTGGAAGCTGTTCTCCTTATTAAGATTCATTTCCTTTAGCTTATCAACTGCTAATAAAATTCCATCTGGAGCTGGCTTATGGTTTTTAACCTCATCAGCACCAATAATAATATCCATGAACTGATCAAGCTTAAATAGCTCTAATCCATGAATTACTAAATCAGTTTTCTTAGAGGAAACTACACCTAAATTATAGCCCTTCTTATGAAGAGTCTTTAGGGTATCATAAGCACCATCAAAGACCTTAACAATCTCATCATGATGTGGAATATTCCACTCTCTATAGTACTTAATCATCTCTTCGATTTCCTTTTCATCATCACTATATCTACTAAAGCTTTGATATAGGGTAGGGCCAAAGAAGGAATCTATTTCATCATCAGTAAGCTGATATCCTGGTCTAAACTTCTCAAAAACATGAATAAAGCTCTTATCAATTAAAGGCTTAGTATTTAATAGGGTTCCATCTAAATCAAATAATAGGGTATCAAGCTTATTTCCCTTAACCTTATTAACGATATCATAATAATTATCCTTAGGGCCTACAAATCTCTTTACTACTAGGAAGGTAATACCAGCCACAATAAAGATTACACTTGTTAAAATTGATACCGGCACAGGTCCTAGCATTAATGGCTCATCAACACCACTTTGTAGACGTAGGCTCTCTGTAAATATTCTAACTATACCATACCAAATACCATAAATACCAATAGTATCTCCACTCTTTAATAGGGTCTTAGACTTTCTTCTTAATACTAAAATAGTAATTAATCCTACTAAATTAAGTGAGCTTTCATATAAGAACACTGGGTGACGATAGTAACCATTTATAAGCATATTTGGACCTATAATAGGAATAGAGCCTAAAAAGCTTTGTCCCCATTCAGATGTTACAATTGAGCCATATAGCTCATGGTTACAGAAATTACCCCATCTACCACAAATTTGACCAATTAATAAGCCTGGAGCTAGAATATCAAATACCTTATATAAGGCAATTTTTCTTTTCCTACAATAAATATAAACAGTAATTAAGGTAACTATAACAGCACCCTGAATACCTAAGCCTGCCAAGCCCTCAAAGCGGCCATTTCTAAAGCCTAAAACCTCAAGGAAGCTATCAAAGCTAGAGATATTAAATAAAACATACCAAAGCCTAGCACCAATAATAGCTATGGGCAAGGTAATTACTACTCCCATATATACATAATCAGAAGGTATACCTAATCGCTTACCCTCCTTAACACCCATTATAACCGCTAGTATTACACCAATAAGTATAAATACTGCATACCAGGCTATTTCTAAGCCAAATATGCTAAATGTTGGATCAATCCATTGTGAAAGAAACATTATTCTTCTCCTCCTTTTTTACTTACATTAGCATCTACTGAATTTACAAAATGCTCAGCCGCATTAAATCCTAGGTACTTAAGCTTTTCATTCATTGCAGCAGATTCTACAAGTAAGGCTACCGTACGTCCAGGTAGTACTGGGATAGTTACCTTAGTAATTTCTGTATTAAAATACTTAATCTTAGAATTATCTAAGCCTAATCTATCATAATACTTATCTGTATCCCATTTTTCAAGCTCAACAACAAGCCTAATCATCTTTCTATCTCGATAGGCGGCAGTACCATACATATGGACTACATCTACTATACCTATACCTCTAATCTCCATATATTGCTTTAAAATATCTGGAGCTGAGCCAATTAAATTACCTGGCTCCTTTTCTAATATTTCAACTAAATCATCGGCAACTAGCTGGTGTCCTCTATTAATTAGCTCAAGAGCAGTCTCAGATTTACCAATACCGCTTTTACCGATTATCAATGTCCCCATTCCATTAATATCCATAAGAGTACCATGAACGCTTATTCTTTCCGCAAGCCTTTCCTGTAAATAGGTATAAAGCTTTGAAGAAATTGTAGTAGTTCTCAAATTAGAACGGTACATTGGAATATTA
>JAHHSW010000030.1 GCA_020024985.1 Anaeroplasmataceae bacterium
GGCTTTAATTATTTATGGTAGCCTAGCTGGTCTTTTAATATTAATAATAGTGATCTTTATTTACTTTATAATGAGAAGTAGAATGATATCACATATCTATACTATAGGAGTATACCGCTCCTTAGGTGCTAGGAAGGGAAGAATATATACTAGATATATATTTGATATACTAATTTTAACAACCCTTACCACAGTGGTTGGCTATTTATTAACTCTACTAGGCTACTTTACTATTGCCTCTGGAATTAATAGCATTGTAGGTGTGATGGGCTTAAAGATGAGCCTTGGGCTTTCCTTAATAGGAGTATTAATTCTTTATCTATTTAATTTAGCCTTTGGTATGCTACCAATCGCTTTATTAATGAGAGAAAGGCCTAGTGAAATTTTAAGTAAGTATGATATTTAAATAATTAAGAAAAATATGCGTAGAGGTTCGCAAACAGTATCGCTAAATCTATAAAACTATGATAAACTATGTAAAACTCTAATTAAGTATGATATCATATATTTAATTAGAGTTTTTATTTTAAAATGGAGAATTGAAAAATGAAGTACTTATCAAGTAAAACTGTAACACAAATATTAGGTGTTACTGCTCAAACACTTAGAAATTGGGATAAGGAGGGTAAGCTTAAGCCAGCTTACACTAAAAGTAATGGATATAGATACTATTCAGAGGATTCTATCTTAGCCTATACTCAAGAGAGAAAAACCAAAAAAGAATTAAATGTGGTAGCCTATGCTAGAGTCTCTAGTAAAAAACAAAGTGATGATTTAGAAAGACAGGTAAATAACCTTAAGACATATTTAGATACTAATTATACTGGCTATGAGGTTATAACTGATATAGGCTCAGGTATTAATTATAATAAGCCAGGCTTAAAAAGACTTATTGAAAAAATCAACCGTAAGGAGGTTGATTTGATAGTAGTTCTTTACAAGGATAGATTATTAAGATTTGGCTTTGAGCTAGTTGAATATTTTGCTGAATTGAATAACGTTAAAATTGAGGTTCTAGATCGAACTGATAAAACCCAAGACCAAGAGCTAGTTGAGGACTTAGTACAGATTATAACTGCATTTTCATGCAAGCTTCAAGGTAAGCATAAAGCTAAAGCTAAAACTGTAATGGAGGAATTTTCTGAAAAAATAACAGAAATAGCGAATAAAGAATAAATTTAACTTAATTTTTATCAAATCTGTAAAAGTATATAATTAAAACTATAAAAGCGTTGAAAAACAGCCCTAAAAATGGTCTAATATATGTAGAGATGGAGGGTTGTCTTATGAAAGAAAATGTTGAATTATATACATATTTAGTAATGCTTCTACCAACAAATAGACAAAGAACTAGATTAAAGATAACCCTAATTGCCTGTATTTTAGCATATAACTGGGTATGTGATTATTTTAATAAAAAAATTAAGCTTTATCATGAGCTAACTGATTAAGCAAAGGAGCTTTCTCTTAGCTTAGATAATGATGTTAAGGCTAATTGCCCATGGTATATAGGAACTGATTCTCAAATTAGGCAGCTTTTTACTACATATAAGAAGGAACATGATGAGTATTGCATAAAAAATAGAGCTGGGCTAACTAATAAGGAAGCTTATTTAAAGCATTTAGATATTTTATTTTATGAGGTTAGTAATGACGCCCTTAAGCAAGCTGTTAAGCAGGCCATAAAGGCTTGGAGAAGCTATTTTAAGGGTATTCATGGTAGACCTAGATATAAGAGCTTCGATTTAACTAATAAAAGCTTTTATGTTGATTCCTTGAAGATTAAATTTGAGGAATTTGAGGATGAGCAAGAGAGTGATATAAATAATAATAAAAGATTTAGCTGCTTCAAAAAAGGATTAAGAGTAAAGCTTGAAAAGCTTGGTAAGACAAAATCAGCAAGAGATAAGCAATTCAATATGGTTAAGATGGCTGAGCCTCGTAGAATACCAAGAGGTATAAATTATTATAACTGTAGAGTAAAATATGATGGAGAAAGATTTTGGTTATCAGTATCGGTTGATGCAAAGTATAGACCTAATAAGAGAAAGAAATTAAAGTAGCAAGTGATGACACTATAGTTGGTTATGATTTAAACATTAAAACTATTAATGAATCAGATGGTAGTACATATAATACTGCTCGTAATGATGCTAGATATAAAAAAATTGATAATAAGAGAAAGAAATTACAAAGAATATGCACAAGAAAATATAAAGCTGCCGAGGATAAGGCTCTTTTAAAAGGCGATACATTCACTTATAAAGATAAATCCGGTAAGAAAATAACTAGAGGCAAGGTTTTAAAGAAAAGTAAGAAGCTAATAAAAGCATATAAAGCATTAGCTAAGACCTGTCACAAGCTAGCTAATCTTAAAAAGCAAATAGATATGGAAAATATTATGAAGCTTCTTAATCCAGCTCCTAAGGTAATTGTCTTAGAGGATTTAGATATAAAATCAATGCAAAAGAACCATAATGTTAGTAGAGGAATACAAATAGTAGGGCTACGATCCTTTAAAATGGAATTGTTAAATAAAATAAGATTTACTGACATAAAGGTTGTCATAGCAAATAAATATTTTCCATCTAGTAAAATATGTAATAATTGTGGTTATTTATATAAGGATTTAAAGTTAAGTGATAGGGTATGGATTTGTCCTTCTTGTGGTAAAATAATAAATAGAGATTATAATGTAGCACTCAATCTAAGAGATTATGGAATTAAAGAATTAAATTATAAGCTTATTAAGCAATAATATTAATAAAGTAGGCTTAAAAGCAATATATATAAATTAGAATTAAAAGAATTAAACAGCCGTTACGTTCGAACGGCTTAAGCCCCTGGAGAATCATAAAGGCTTGATTACCTTCGGTGATTTTACCCTTTATGATACATTGAACGGGGTAGAGAATATAACTTTATAAAGGTTTTATAAAGATTTATAGTTTTCTCGGAACGGTAAAGGTAGTGAAAAAGTAGAGATTTAATCTCTATTTTTCATTTGAAACGTGCTATTATTTAAGATTTAGCTATTTTCTATTTACTTTAGTATAAATTAATAGTATAATCTCATTTGAGTTAATGGTTTTGATCCTATAGTAATAAATCAGCATGACTTCAAGAGAGCTATTGTTAGGTGCGAAATAGCAGTCTAGATTTATTTGTATCAATAGGGGAGCTGGTATAGGGATAAGCTATACCCGGGTGGCTACGTTACAGTAATTGAGGGCTATATATTTATAATATATAGAACTAAGGTGGTACCGCGATAATTCGTCCTTAGATTAAGTTCTAAGGACTTTTTTATTATAGAAGGAGATAGTAGAGGATGAAGGATTACAAGGACACCCTATATATGGGTAAGACAAGCTTTGAAATGCGTGGTAATTTAACTAATAAAGAGCCTCGTATTCAAGAAAAGTGGAATAATTTAGATTTATATAATCAAAGAATTAAGCAAAATGAAGGAAAAAGGGAGTATACCTTACATGATGGACCTCCATATGCAAATGGTGACATTCATTTAGGACATGCCCTTAATAAGATTTTAAAGGACTTTATCGTTAGATATAAGAATATGAACGGCTTTAAGTCAGTTTATATTCCAGGCTGGGATACTCATGGTCTTCCAATTGAGAATGCTCTTCAAAAGAAGGGAATTTCAAGAAAGAATACACCATTATCTGAATTTAGAAATAAGTGTACTGAATATGCTTATAAGCAAGTAGAGCGTCAAATGGCTGGCTTCAAACGTTTAGGTGTTTTAGCTGATTATGAGCATCCATATATAACACTTCAGCATGATTTTGAGCGTGATCAAATTTTAGTATTTGCTAAGATGGCAGAGAAGGGTCTAATTTATAAGGGCTTAAAGCCAGTATATTGGTCACCTTCTTCAGAATCAGCATTAGCTGAGGCTGAAATTGAATATAAGGATATTACCTCAAAGGCAATTTATTTTAAATTCCCATTAGTTGAGGCTACAGGAGATTTAGAGGGTGCAAGCCTAATGGTTTGGACAACTACACCTTGGACATTACCATGTAACCTAGCTATTGCGGCAGGTTCTGATATTGAATATACTATTTTTAATTCAAATCAAGGTAAGCTAGTTTGTGCTGCTGATTTATTAAATTCATTAGTTGAGAAGCTAAAGCTAGAAAACGTAGAGGTTATTTCTAATGTTAGAGGTAATAGCTTACTTGGCTTAAAGTATAATCATGTTTTATATAATAGAATTTCACCAGTTATTAACGCTGATTACGTTACTACAACTGATGGTACTGGTTTTGTACATATCGCTCCAGGCTATGGTGAGGAGGACTACAATGCTGGTAAGGAGTATGGCCTTGATATTTTAGTTGCAGTTGACTCTAAGGGTTATCAAACAGAGGCTGCTGGTAAGTATGCAGGATTATTCTATGAGGATTCTGAGGATGTTATTATTGAGGATTTAAAGAATTTAGGTTCTTTAATGCTATTAGATCCAATTACACATAGCTATCCTCATGACTGGAGAACAAAGAAGCCAGTAATTTATCGTGCTACACCACAATGGTTTGCATCTATTGACCCTATTAAGGAAGACATTTTAAATGCTATTAAGAATGTTAATTGGAATCCAAAGTGGGGAGAGGTTCGTATCTCTAATATGATTCGTGATAGACATGACTGGTGTATTTCACGTCAAAGAGCATGGGGTGTTCCAATCCCTGTATTCTATGCTGAAAATGGCGAGGCTATTATTGATCAGGCTGTTTTAAAGCATGTAGCTGAATTATTTGGTGAATATGGCTCAACTGTTTGGTTTGAGCGTGAGGCTAAGGATTTACTTCCTGAGGGCTTTACTCATCCAGGTAGCCCTAATGGTAAATTTACTAAGGAAAATGATATTATGGACGTATGGTTTGACTCAGGCTCAAGCTATATGCTATTAAAGAGAAGAGGAATTTCTTATCCTGCAGATTTATATCTTGAGGGCTCTGACCAATATAGAGGTTGGTTTAACTCTTCAGTAATTAACGCTGTAGCTACTACAGGAGTTGCTCCTTATAAGACTGTATTATCTCATGGCTTTACTCTTGATGGACAGGGTAGAAAGATGAGTAAGTCTTTAGGAAATACTGTTGACCCAATTAAGGTATGTAACCAAAATGGTGCTGATATCCTTCGTTTATGGGTAGCATCAGTAGAATATCGTGCTGATATGCCACTTTCACAGGATATTTTAAAGCAGGTATCTGAGTCTTATCGTAAGATTAGAAATACATTAAGATTCTTATTATCAAATACATCAGACTTCAACCCAGCTGATTCATTATCATATGATAAGCTTGAAAGAGTTGATAAGTATATGTACATTAAGCTACAACGCTTTATTGATCAAATTAAGACAAATTATGACAATTTTGACTTTGGTGAGGTTTATAGAAATGTAAATGCATATATTACTAATACCTTATCTGCATTCTATTTAGACTTTACTAAGGACATTCTATATATTGAGGATCCAAAGAGCAATAAGAGATTATCAGTTCAAACTGTATTCTACCAGATTGCTTTAGCTTTAATGAAGCTTTTAACACCAATCCTACCTCATACTATGTCAGAGGCATATGATACTCTTAAGTATAAGGAAAAAGAGGATGTATATCTAACAGATATGCCAGTAGCTAACATGGATTTAGATACTGAGCTTGAGGCTCAAATGGACTCATTTATGAGCTATAGAGACGTAGTATTAAAGAATCTAGAGGAAGCAAGAGCAGCTAAGGTTATTGGTAAGAGCTTTAATGCTCATTTAACTATCACCCTAGATAAGGAGGCTAAGCTTGTATTTGAGCCAATTATGGATTCTGCAGCTCAGCTATTAATCGTTTCTCAGCTAGAATTTGTTGATGGTGATGAATTCAAGGTAGAGGTAAAGCCTGCAGAGGGTCACGTATGTGCTCGTTGCTGGATGATTGTTCCTGAGGTTGATGAGGACGAGTTATGTCCTAGATGTAGAGCTATCCTAAAGAAGTAGTCCTACTATTTTGACATTAGGTCAAAAAAATGATAAAATACTTGTAACGAAAGGCGATGATGATATGGAATTTAAGTTCTACTTCCTTAAGGAAGGCACTAGAAATTATAGTAAGACTGATCTTATTACGTTTTTATCTTCTAATACGAACATAATTTCTCCAGATGCACCAGACGAAAATGGAAATAGAATTTACCTTTATCATCATCCTGTTTTAAATTTCGAAGCTAAGTTTGTAATGTCTGAAACAGCAGTAATACAAAATATTCATGATTTAGATCCTAAATACTTTGATGTAAACTTCTATGTTGCCTTTGATGTTTTATTATCAAATTATGCAGTAGAAATTTTACTAGATGTTATTGAGGAAATCTCACGTCAGTTCCATTTTTGCTTCTATAATGAGGCTATGCGTGAGGTACAGCCATTTAGAAGATCAATGATGATTAAGCTATTTGATGCCTGGAAGAAGAGCTTTGCGGCTAAATATCCAGAAAAGGTAGCGCAATATAATTATCTTGACCCTCAGGCCTTTAGCCAGGTCTATGGATACCTACAAAAGCGTAAGAGAATAGAATTGACCTTTGATAAGAGTAAAACTGTTGTCACAAATTACATATTTTTGCATGCTGAAATGTCTAGAAGTGCTTATATAGGCATAAAATGGGATGGTGAAAGTGAGTTTATACTACCACCAGCTGTTGAAATAATGTGTCTAGATAATGGTAAGGTAAAAAGATATTTGCCTATGGCTGAAATTATGTCTCGTGCAGACAAAATGTTTAAGCCCATTGATGGATTTGGTGATATTTTAATACTAGATAGTAAGTATGTTAAGAAATTTCATAAGATGCTTCAAAAGGATAGATTTGCTCCGCTACATGTTCAGCTTCAGCAAATATCTATCGACAGAATATTAGATGTATAGGAGAATTAAAATATGGAAAAATCAAAATATATTGATCATACCCTATTAAAGGCAACAGCAACAAAGGAACAAATTTTAAATTTATGTGCTGAGGCAAATAAGTATCACTTTGCTTCAGTTTGTGTAAATCCTTGCTATGTTGAATTTTGTCATAACCTACTTTTAGGGTCTGACGTACAGGTTTGTACTGTAATTGGCTTTCCACTAGGTGCAAATGCTACCTCTGTAAAGGCATTTGAAACAACTCAGGCTATCGCTGATGGTGCTGATGAGTGTGATATGGTTATTAATATCGGCGCTGCAAAGGAGCATGACTGGGATTTTGTTTATAACGATATTTTAGCTGTAGTTAAGGCCGCTAATGGTGTTTTAACTAAGGTTATTATCGAAACCTGCTATTTAACTGATGAGGAAAAGGAAATGGCTTGTAAGATGGCTGTTAAGGCTGGTGCTGATTATGTAAAGACATCAACTGGCTTTGGTACAGCTGGCGCTACTCCTGAGGATGTAAGGCTTATGCATAAGGCAGTAGAGGGCAATGCTAAGGTTAAGGCTGCTGGAGGTATTAGATCAACAGCTGATTTCGAGGCTATGATAGAGGCTGGTGCTGATAGAATTGGCTGCAGTGCTGGCGTAAAAATTATGGAAGGCTATGAAGGCGATTTAGGAGGTAATTACTAATGGGAATCCCTACACCACACATTGCATGTGCAGATCCAAGTAAGATTGCTAAGACAGTTTTAATGCCTGGTGATCCACTACGTGCTAAGTACATTGCAGAAACTTATTTAGAGGATGTTGAATGCTTTACATCAACTCGTAATATTTTAGGATATACTGGAAAGTATCATGGAAAGAGAATTTCAGTTATGGGCTCAGGAATGGGTATGCCATCTATTGGTATTTATTCATACGAGCTATATAATTTCTACGGAGTAGAAAACATTATTAGAATTGGCTCAGCTGGTTCTTATGATGCAGGATTAAAGGTATATGACACTGTATTAGTAACTGAGGCATTCAGTGAATCTAGCTATGCTAAGGTAGGCTTTGGCTATAGAAGCAAGAAGCTTAAGAGTAATAAGGCTTTAAATAATAAGCTTAGAAAGGCTGCAGATAAGCTTGGAATCGAGCTTCATGAGGCTACAATTCACTCTTCAGACGTATTCTATGGAGCTAATCCAGAGGTTTGGAAGGAGCTTCATGATAAGTATGGCTGTAAG
>JAHHSW010000031.1 GCA_020024985.1 Anaeroplasmataceae bacterium
TGTAGTAATTTGGTAACATGTGTTCTTTACTTTTGGTTTAAAAGGACTATAATTAAATAAAAGATGTCAAAAAATTACAAAAGCATTTATTTGTAATCAATTATATTTATTTGTATTAATTCTATAAGATTATAATAGCATTGCATTGGAATAATTAGTTTTTTTAATTTCAACTAATGATTTTTATCTATGACTATTATCATTTTCTACGATTATAAAATGGGGGTAATAGCATGGATTATAAGATAGCAGTTGTAGATGATGATTATTCATCACAAAATAATTTACTAGAGTTTTTAGGCAAATATAGTGAGGGAAATAAAGTTTTTTTCAAAACCAGTGTTTTTAATGATGGGGATGAGCTTTTAGATAGCTATAAATGTCAATATGATATAGTTTTTATGGATATTGAAATGGTAAGATGTGATGGAATGACAGCTGCCATGAAAATTAGAGAGATTGATAAGGAAACTGAAATTATTTTTATTACTAATAGTCCAAATTATGCAATCGATGGCTATAAGGTTGGGGCCTTCTCCTATTTGGTTAAGCCTTTAAAGTATTTTGTCTTTCAAACAGAGCTAAGAAGAGCATTAGTAGAGGCAAATAAGGCTAAAAACCAATATATAATTATATCAATGATTAATAATTCAATTAAGGTTGCTTTAGATGATATCTATTATATTGAGAGCTATATGCATAAACTAATTTATCATACCACAGCAGGTGATTATGAGGTTTATGGTACTATGAAGGAAATAGAGAAGAAGCTTTCAGATAGCTCATTCGTTAGAAGCAATAGTGGTTATATAGTTAATTTAAAATATATAGATAGCATTAAGGGTGATACTATCTTTGTAAGGGATGTAGAATTGAAAATTAGTAGATCTAAAAAGAATGCGGTTATGGATAAGCTTTTAAGCTATTACAGTAGAAAATTGTATTAAAGCTATAAAAATGGCTAATGTAAACGTTTTTAAGCTTTTTAAAACTTAATAAATGTCATACCACTGGTTAATTATGATATGGAAGTGGCAAAATATGATACCTGCTAACTCAAAATTATAATAGATGCTATAATAAATCTATCTTAAGACAATTGCTAAGAAAAGTTTATATGAAAATAAAAGGAAGGTTGAAGTGATATTAGATGAAGAATTCTAAGGTCATTGAAAAAATGACTCTTAAAGAAAAGGCATCTCTAGCTTCAGGTCTTGATTTTTGGCAAACTCCAAAGATTGATAGGCTAGGAATACCTGCAATGTTTTTATCAGATGGACCTCATGGAGTCCGTAAGCAAGCAGATGAGTCTGATCATTTAGGCTTAAACCCATCTATCCCTGCTACCTGCTTCCCTACTGCCGTAGCTATGGCCAATAGCTGGAATGTAGGCTTGGGTGAAAAGCTTGGCAAGGCTTTAGGTGAAGAGGCTAGGTCTATGGGAATTAATGTTATCTTGGGTCCAGGTATGAATATTAAGAGGAATCCTCTTTGTGGAAGAAACTTTGAATATTTTTCTGAGGATCCATATTTATCTGGCAAAATGGCAGAGAGCTATGTTAAGGGTATTCAGTCCAATGGCATAAGTGCTTGCTTGAAACATTTTGCATGTAATAATCAGGAAGCTAGAAGAATGGTTTATGATAGTGTTTTGGATGAAAGAACACTTAGAGAAATTTATTTAACAGGCTTTGAGATTGCAATTAAGAATGCTAAGCCTTTAACTATTATGTCTGCTTATAACAGATTGAATGGAGAGTATTGCAATGAAAATAGTCATCTTTTAAAGGATATTTTAAGGGATGAATGGGGATTCGATGGTATGGTTGTTTCTGATTGGGGAGCTAATAACGATAGGGTGAAGGCCCTAATCGCTGGTGGTAATTTGGAAATGCCAACTTCTAAGGGTGAAACTAATGAGGATATAATAAGAGCCATTGAGGATGGAAACCTTGATGAAAAAATCCTTGATAATAATGTTGATGAATATTTAAATGTTTTAAATGAAACCTCAAGGGCATTAGAAAACAAGGAAGAATACGATAAGGATTTACATCATGAAATAGCACGTAGCTGTGCTGAGGAGTGTATGGTATTACTTAAGAATTCTCAAGGTATTTTACCTCTTAGGAAGGATGATAAGGTTGCGGCTATAGGCTCGTTTTTCATAGAGCCAAGATATCAAGGAGCTGGCTCATCTATAGTAAATCCTACTAAGCTAGTAGCCTTTAAGGATTTAGCTACTGGTGCTGCGTTTGATTTAATAGGTGTAGAGGAAGGCTATAATAGATATGGTAAAAAGAATACCTCTTTAAATAAGAAGGCATTAGAGCTTGCTAAAAGGGCAGATATTATTCTTTACGCTATGGGCCTTGATGAGGTTAGTGAGGCAGAAGGCCTTGATAGACAAAATATGAAAATCAAGGATAACCAAATTGAATTGCTTAATGAGCTAAAGGCCTTAGGTAAGAAAATAGTTTTAGTAATTTCTTGTGGCTCAGCTATTGAAATGAGCTTTGATGAGGTTGCAGATGCAGTGCTTTATACTTCATTAGCTGGTCAGGCTGGAGCTGAGGCCTTACTTAATATTTTAAGTGGTAAGGTTAATCCATCTGGTAAGCTTACTGAGAGCTTCCCATTTAGCTATAATGATGAGCCTACTAATGAGGGCTATCCATTTATGGGAAGAATCGTTCCTTATAGAGAAGGAATTTATGTAGGATATAGGTACTTTGATAAGAATAATATAGCCTTGAAATATCCATTTGGATATGGATTATCATATTCTAGCTTTGAATATAGTAATTTAGAGGTTAGCGAGTCAGGTATTACATTAGATGTAACTAATACCTCTGATATTGATGGTATGGAGGTAGTTGAGCTATATATTGGTAAGAGTGATAGTAAAATCTTTAGAGCTAAGAAGGAGCTAAAGGGCTTTGCTAAGCCATTTATAAAAGCACACGAAACTGTAAGAGTTGCTATTCCTTTTGATGATTATAGCTTTAGATTCTTTAATGTAAAGGAAAATTGCTTTAGTGTAGAAAAGGGTAGATATGAAATTTATGTTGGTAAAAGCATAGATAATATAGTTCTTACTGGTTCTATTATGAAGGATGGTATTGATGCTAGTGGAATTTATAATGAGGAAGAAATGCCTCACTATTATACTGGTAGCATTAAGGACGTAGATGATAATGAATTTAGGGTGCTATTAGGTCATGAGATACCATCAATGGATATTCCATTTATAAAAAAAAATAGAATAAATGTCGATTATAATACTACAGTTATGGAGCTTAGATATGCTAGAGGCTGGACAGGAAGATGCTTTGCTTGGGGAATAAGAACTGCTGAAAAGCTATTAAGGCTTGTTGGAAAGAGACAGCTTGCTAATACCCTAATAATGGGAATGTTCCATAACCCAATGAGGGGCTTATCTAGGATGTCTGGTGGTATGATATCCTGGAATCAGCTAAATGCCTTAATCATAATGTTCAATGGTCATTTCTTTAAGGGCTTTAGAGCCTTCATGAAAGCTTCTAAGGAAAGAAAGCATAGAGAAAAGAAAATGAAGGAGGTAGAAGCTTAAGATGACAAAGGAAGAAAGAGCTAAGTTTAAGGAGATGTCTACTGAGGAAAAGGAAACTTATAAGGCTAAAAGAAAGGAAGAGGCTATTGAGGCTTTTAATAAATCAGAGCTAGAGCATGATTATAAGATTAATGATAAAAGAGTAGCCTATGAAAAAAGGGGTGGCTTAAGCTTCGCCTGGTTTAAATTTACTCAGTTAGGCTTTTGGCAGGCTATTAGAAGATGGTGGAATAAATTTAAACATCTTCATCCTGAGGGAGCTAAGCTAATTTATCAGGTATTCTATTTTCTAGTATTTTCAAATGGTGTTACAATTTGGCAGTATTTAGTAATGCTATTCCTACCAAATTTAATTGGAGAAGGGCTTGCAGCTGTTGAATTTGTATGGCCACAGGCTGAGCTTTGGACCTGGGGTGATGGTACAAAGATGATATTTGGTATTTTTAATGAGCCAGTAAAATACGCAGCTGATGGCTCAGTTTTAATAGGTGGTGGAGTTGGAAACTTTATTGCCTTTGAAATTGCCGTATTTACTGCTCAATGTATTAATTTCCCACTTCAAAGAAATATAACCTTTAAGTCTCATGGTAATCCATGGTGGCAGGCCTTGTGGTATTTCATTGGTTGGGTTTTAATTTCAATATTTGTAAATGCTGTATGGGGCTTTATAGGACCAGTATTTAGTCATTTAATTACTGATACTAAGGCTATAACTGATTTACTAAAGACCTTTATAACAGGTGGTTTATCAATGATCATTTTCTTCTTTATCTTTAAGATTATCTTCCCAGAGGGAGAGGCTAAGAAGAAGGAAGAAAATTAAAATAAATTTTTCTTACTATCTAGCATAGGCCAAAACCTATGCTAGTCCTAGGCGTGTAGTATAAAGTAGTACAGCAAATTGCTGATATAGGTTCAAATCCTATCACACCTACCTATTAAAATTTAGCTTTAAAATATTTGCAAAAGGAGGAGAATTAAATGAGTGCAAATAGTAAGATAGGAAAATCATTATTATTTACTCTTACAGCTACAGTTCTTGCAGGATCCGCTTTTTATTTAAATCCTTCAAGTACAGTAAGAGCAGCTAGTCCTCAGGCTGGCTATACCTCAGAGTATAGTTCAAAGGAGGAGGCTCTAAAGGCAGGCTTAGAGCTTAATGAAAGAATCTGTGAAGAGGGTATGGTTCTTGTTAAAAACAATGATACCCTACCACTTGAAACAGTAAAGGGTACTGCCGCAACTAAGGTTTCACTATTTGGATTTGCTCAGGTAAGGGCAGATGGTGGTGGAAATGGAAGCTCTGATGGATCTGCTGGTCAGGTTAAGATGAGCTCAAATATTTATACCTCATTAGAGGATGCTGGTTATGTAATTAACCCTGTTTTACGTGAGCAGTATGCTGAATGGTCTATGGTTGAAGGTAAGCGTGGACCTAAGTATAAAAATGATGCTGATGTAAAGGCATTATTTGAAGAGGAAAAGCCTAATTTAGAGGCTAGCTTTAGTGAGTATGGAGATGCAGCTATAGTAATGCTTAAGAATGGTACAGTAAGTGCTACTAATCCATACAATTTAGCCTTTGACGAGAGTCAATATGAATTACTAAAATATGTAGAGGATAATTTTGATAAGGTTATCGTATTAATTAATAATTCTAGACCTGTAGAGCTTAGAAAGCTAGAAAAGGATCCAAAGGTAGATTCTATTTTAGTAGTAGGTAATCCAGGTGATAATGGATTTGATGCTGTAGGTAAGATTTTAAATGGTTCTGTAAACCCATCTGGTAGATTATCAGATATTTATCCAACTGATTTAAAGACTACACCATCATATGAAAACTATAATGTCTCATCAAAGAATAGACAAAACTGGATTTATACAATCGATGGTAAGGAAACTGATACCTACATGGTTGATTATGAAGAGGGTATCTATGTTGGTTATAGGTATTATGAGACAAGAGGTGCTGAGGAGCTAAAGAAGGCTCCAGATTCAACCTGGTATGAGGATAATGTAGTTTATCCATTTGGACATGGATTATCTTATACATCATTCGAATGGAAGATTGAAAGCAGTACAACCGGTAGCTTAACTGAAGCCTCTAGGTACGATATGAAGGTTAAGGTAACTAATACAGGTAAGCGTGCAGGTAAGGATGTTGTTGAGCTATACGCAACTACTCCTTATACTACTGGTGGTATTGAGAAGTCTGAGGTTGTATTAGCTGATTTTGCTAAGACTAGAGAATTACAGCCAGGTGAGAGCCAGGTAGTAAAGCTAAGCTTAGATTTAGCAGATATAGCTTCATACGACTGGAATGATGCTAATAATAATGGCTTTAAGGGCTATGAGCTTGAAAAGGGCGATTATACCTTCTCTATTAGAAACAGCTCACATAAGGCTGTTGATAGTAAGAAGATTACATTAGCTTCTGATTTAAGAGTAGAAAAGAGTAAGGCTACTGGAAATACTATTGAAAATAGATTTGAGGAAGTTAATGCTTATGTAACAGAAAATCAAAAGGATTTATTATCAAGAAAGGATTTAAGTAAGCGTACAACCTCTCCAACAGCTGAGGAATTAGCTATTACAGCTGAGGAGCATAAGAAGTGGGAATGTGTTGTAGATGAAAAATATGATACAAATGCTCCATGGAGTACAGCTACAATGCCTAACTATGATAAGGATCCTTCTAAGAGAGAAAGCGCTAAGGCTCCAGTTCAATTAAGTCAATTAGTTGGTAAGGACTATGATGATCCACTTTGGAATCAATTATTAGATCAATTATCAATTAAGGAAATGGAATTATTAATTAATACTGGTGGATTTGGTACTATTTCACTAGATTATATTGGAAAGCCATATGCTAAGGATACTGATGGTCCTAAGGGCTGGTCAGGTAAGGGTACTGATGGTCAAAAGCTTAATATGTTTGCCGCTGAGCCAGTTATTGCCGCTACATTTAATAAGGAATTAGCTTATGAAATGGGTGAAATTATTGGTGAGCAAGGAATTTGGGGTAACTCAGATGTTACAGATTTCGCAGCAGGTGAAAAGATTTATAGCTATACTGGTTGGTATGCACCAGCAATGAATACTCATAGATCACCATTTGATGGTAGATATACTGAGTATTATTCTGAGGATGGCTATCTAGCAGGTCAAATGGCAGCAAATGCATCATTAGGTGCATCATCTAAGGGCTCATATGTATTCATTAAGCACTTCGCATTACATGACGATGGTGGTGGAATGGGCTTTAGAATGAAGCCAGATGGTGGATTTGAGTTCATAGGCTATAGAGGTGGTACTGGTCCAAGATCAGGTATGTCTGTTTGGTGTAATGAGCAGGCTATGAGAGAGGTTTACTTCAAGCCATTCCAAATCGCTGTTGAGGATGGACATGCAACAGCATGTATGAGTGCCTTCAATAGAGTTGGTTATACATGGTGTGGAGGTAGCTATGAATTATTAACTGAGCTATTAAGAAACGAATGGGGCTTCAAGGGTATGGTTGTAACAGACCTATCTATGTATGGATATATGAATGCAGACCAGATGATTAGAGCTGGTGGCGATATTATTCTTACAGGCTCCTCAGCTCCAGTATTATTCGGTAATGAATATACTAAGTCTTTACCAGCAGCCCAGGTATTAGCAATGAGAAATGCTACAAAGAATGTATTATATACAGTATGTAATTCTCATGCAATGCAAATTCCTCAAAACGCAGCTGTTTATTTCGAGGAAAATGAGCTAGAGGCTGTTAATGCAAATCAAGCCTTCACATTAGAGCTAGGTACTGCAGCTTTAAATACTACTCATAAGTATTCTGACATTAAGTATGAAATTGTAGAGGATAATATGGATGGTAAGGCTACAATTGATGAAGCAACAGGTACATTAAGCGTTCAAGGCCTAAAGGCTGGTACATATACAGTTACTGTACGTGCTAAGGCAGATGGCTATATGAGTGCAACTAGAAGCTATACAGTAGTAGTTAATGGTACTGATGAGGTTTTACCAAAGCCTAGTCAGGATGATGAAGCAAGAGAGCAAATTAAGGATCTTCAGGGTAAGCTTGAGCAAGCTCAAAAGGATTTAGATGATGCTAATAGTAAGCTAGCTAGTGCTAATACTCTTGCAACAACCTCTTTAGTTATCGCAATTATATCTGTAGTTGCAGTAGCTGGAGTAGTAGTGTTATATGTTTTAAAGGCTAGAAAGTAGCTTGAAAAAGAAGTATAAAGTAGGGAAGAAAAATTTATTGAGGTGATCAAAATGAAAAAATTATTTAATTTTGCTCCTTTAGCATGTGCGTTAGTAGGCCTTGGCCTACTAGCCTCATGTGGAGGAAATCCTGAGAATACAAAGGAAACTGTAAAGCCAGTTGATCCTGTTCCTACAGAAAGCGTAGATCCAAATACAACTGTAGAGGCTAAAAATTTTACATTTGAAGCAGAATACACA
>JAHHSW010000032.1 GCA_020024985.1 Anaeroplasmataceae bacterium
GAAGTACCTAGAGGAATTAGATCTAAAGATAAGACTAAAGAAAATGAAGTCATTATTTACGGATTTAATAAAAATTTGTATCCAGACTTATTAGAAAAATTTAAGAAGGAATTGAAATGATAGAAGAAATGGTAAAGGAAATGGTTCAAGAATTAAAAAGGTATTATATGGTGTTTAGTTATTTTTCTGACATAATAGAAATAACTTGGATTAAATATCAAATTTTTGAATACATTAAAATCATCAAAGAGGAATTAATTGTATTTAGGGATAAAGCTGTAGACAGTGATGAATATAAAAAAAATATTGTCTATTATACCCTCAATAAAGAGGTCTTTGATAGCTTTATTAAGAAATATATAGTAAAGGGGACTTTATTATGACTTTATGTGAGGGAGGGATTTAAATGATTGTTAAAATAACATTAGATGACCCTAAGGGGGTTAATTTAGATTGTGCCGAATTTTTATATTTGGATAATGTAGTTCATATAGGCAACATAATTACGGATAAACAAATTGAATTATTAACACATGGTGATGCTACAGTTATTAATTCTCAAGCTGTAGATAAGCTTGGTGAAGGAATTGTATTAAAGGAAGTAAAAAGACTTACAGGGGTAGCTTGTAAGCTTGTTAAGAGCGTTGGAAGTTGCGGGGGATACATTATTAAGCCCAACAAGAAAACGTTAAAAAAAGCTTAAAATCGGACTTAAAAAAGGCCTGGTAATTATACCAGGTCTTTATTGCTTAGTTTGTTTAGAATACCCAACCATTAAATACTTCAGCATCACCATCTATTACAAAATATAAATTATTGTCTTTAGCATACATTTTAATAATGGGCTGATTTCGAATGATTTCAATTAGATTAATGTTCTTTATCTCATCAATATCAATAAATCTATATTGGTATTGAGTGCAATAAAGATCTCCTGTAGCTATTGCCTTAATTCTTTCTTTTTCGGTCGCCACTTTATCTATAAATTGTATAGTTATAAAAGGTCTTTGATCTAGTATATCATCTAGTGTTTCATATAATTCATTAATTGTCATTTTTTAACCCTTCCTTATATATCCATATTAGTATTGAAGCTTCTGTACTTAGAATACTATCTACAATATAATTTTTACCATTTTGTAATCTAAATTCATTGTATTGAATGTTATCAAATTTATGAGTCTCATGTACTGTATCTAAATCTTCAATGTATTCTAATATATGAATCTTTTTATTATTATCGAATATTTGTAATTCTTTTAATTCCATTTTTAGATCTCCTTAATTATTTATATATTTGGAAGGCTATCAAGCTCTTGATAACCTTCCTTTTATGTGATACCATTATATCGGCATCATTTTGAAACTATTAATAATGGATATATTCCAAAATTATAGTTCCTTCAGTTGTGAGTTTGGTGATTTCAGCAACTGTGATGTAGGAAGCATCTAATATTAAGATGCTTTTTCTTTTTGTAAGAAACTTAATTTTCATTAGGCTCACCTCCTTTCTTGTCCTATTTTGAGCTTTGAGGAAACATACCAGGTTTTACCTCATCTCCCTCATCAAGTCACTTCCGAGGGCTCTCCCAGAGACTTTTATTCATTTTTTGTTCTTCTGGTTATGCTTATTTTATACTCCATTCTTTTTTAATTCACTTCCTCTAGGACCCCTTCGACACAATGGCCATAGCAAGAATTTTTTTGAAAAGCAAAAGCGCAAGTTCTATTTATAGAATTTAAAATTTTGTGCAGTTTAAAATTTTAAACTTTTGTTTTCAAAAAAAAGTGCCTTGCACGGTTCTTGCTATAATGGAGGAAGAAGGAAAAGGGCCAGAGGTAGTGAATTGAATTTAAAGTGAAGTATAAGCATGAAGGAAGAAGAACAAAAATGACAAACTTCTAGGTAAGGCATTAGTAATGCGTTACCTGGATATCCGAGCTTACCTCGCTCGGCCTTATTTACTCTTTCCTTAAAAGGTCAGTTGTTAACTGAGGAGCGATTAAGGAAATCCTATAACAAAGAGCTGGACCGTCCTAGATCTTTGTGGGAGTCTATCTCCCTTATATGCCTACGGCAACAAAAAAAAGGCTCACCCTAGTTCAGGAAAGCCTTAGTAAGAAGGGACCGAACGGCTTTGGTCCCTTCTTGGGTATCTGTAGAGGTTGGTTCCTTTTCTTTAAAAGGTGACGCCTGGCTTAATGCCATAGATTAAAAATTCCTACGAGCGCGAGCTCGTAGGGGGTGGCTATACTAATAGCCACCCTATCAATACCGAAAATAGAAAATAAAGCCTAGTTATCGGATAAAATGTGGATAACTTCTTATTTATCTCGGTATCAATAACCCCCGTAAAACAAAAAGCCTAGAAAAAACATTCTAGGCTAAAAATTAAGTATTAAATTTACTTCCATAATCATTATACAACTGATTAAAAAATAAATCAATAAGCTCAAATTAAAAGTGGAATAATAAGAAAATTCATTTTGGTATCATCAACGTGTGGGGTGATACAATGAGGATAAAACATGTCTATGATAGTTCGTATGTCTATCATTTTGTACTCAATGAGTTGTATGAATTTCGGCTCTTAGATATTAAAAGCACAGCAAATCAATTTGACTACAGCACAACTACAATTTATAAGATGATTAAAAAGATTGATTATAACTTAGTTATGATAAATCCCTCTTATAGTATTGTTAAGGTGTCACCTGGTAAATATATGATGAGAAAAGTTGCATAATATTCAATTTAAGTCCTAATGACTTTGACTCCTTCACGCGCTGGTTCGAATCCAGCTATTCCTGCCATCCTAAAGAAACAGAGCAGAAATGCTCTTTTTTTGTTTGTTAGCTCGATTTTACTATTTAATGCT
Organism: Anaeroplasmataceae bacterium; assembly: GCA_020024985.1. Lineage (GTDB taxonomy): Bacteria > Bacillota_I > Bacilli_A > Acholeplasmatales > Anaeroplasmataceae > Anaeroplasma. The sequence continues at coordinate 2,880 of JAHHSW010000032.1, forward strand.
ATTTATTATGATAAACTTATAGTATAATTAGCAGTAAGGAAATTAGGTGATTATCATGAAGAAAATAATTAAGAATCAATATAAGAATATTTTAATAGTCTTAGGCTATATCGCAGTAGCATTAGCTGTTTATATTACAATGACTATTTCATTTAAGCTAGCCTGGTGGATTATTTTACTTATTTCACTTGCTATAATTATTGTAGGTGCTGTAATAGGCTATTTCTTCATTAAGGGTGAAATGAAGACTCAAAATAATAATGAGCCTAGTGGAGAAAATAATAAAGACTAATTGAAATTAGCTTTATTTATTGGTATAATCTATCTTGTAAAATCTCAGGTGATTAGACATAGTAATTTAATGAGGCATTTTAGAGAGCTATTGGCTGGTGAAAAATAGTGTGATAGTTAAATGAATCTACCTATGATGAGAATCGTTTCCCGCGTTAAGGGCAGTTGAGGTGCTATAGTATATCTATAGAACTAAGGTGGTACCGCGTTAATTACGTCCTTAGATTAATTTCTAAGGACTTATTTTTTTATATTAGGAGGAGAACAATGTTAGATATTAAGTTTTTAAGAGAAAACCCTGAAATTGTTAAGGAAAATATTAAGAAGAAGTTTCAGGATCAAAAGCTTCCACTTGTTGATGAGGCTATTGAATTAGATAAGAAGATTCGTGCACTTAAGCAGGAGGGAGAAAACCTTAAGGCTTCTCGTAATTCATTAAGTAAGCAAATCGGTGCTTTAATGAGAGAAAAGAAGATTGATGAGGCTAATGAGATTAAGGCAACAGTAGCTAAGAATAATGCTCGTATTGCTGAAATTGATCCAGAGCTTGATGAGGCTACTAATGCATTATATAAGATTATGCTAGTAATCCCCAATATCGTTGATCCATCAGTACCAGTAGGTAAGGATGATTCAATGAATGTTGAAAATAAAAGATATGGTGAGCCAGTAGTTCCTGACTATGAAATTCCATATCATGCTGATATTATTGCTCGCTTTGATGGTCTTGATAAGGAGGCATCAGGTAGAACAAGTGGTAATGGCTTCTATTATTTATGTGGAGATATCGCAAGACTTCATTCAGCTATGCTATCATATGCTAGAGACTTTATGATTGATAAGGGCTTTGATTATTGTATTCCACCATTTATGATTCGTTCAGATGTAGTTAATGGTGTTATGAGCTTTGCTGAAATGGAAAATATGATGTATAAGATTGAAGGAGAGGACTTATATCTAATTGGTACCTCTGAGCACTCAATGATTGGTAGATTCAAGGGTCAAATCGTTAAGGAGGATCAATTACCAATAACTCTTACCTCATATTCACCTTGCTTCCGTAAGGAGGTTGGTGCTCATGGTATCGAGGAGCGTGGTATCTATAGAGTACACCAATTTGAAAAGCAAGAGATGATTGTTATTTGTAAGCCAGAGGAAAGCATGGAATGGTATAACAAGATGTGGTCATACACAGTTGAATTCTTCTGTTCACTTGATGTACCTGTAAGAACTCTAGAATGCTGTACAGGTGATTTAGCTGACCTCAAGGTTAAGTCATGTGATGTTGAGGCATGGAGCCCAAGACAAAAGAAGTACTTCGAGGTTGGTTCATGCTCTACCTTAGGTGATGCACAGGCTAGACGTCTTCAAATTAGAACTAAGGGTCAGGATGGTACATATTTAGTACATACACTAAATAACACTGTATTAGCCTCACCTCGTGGTTTAATTGGTTTCATTGAAAATAACTATAATGAGGATGGAAGTATTAGAATTCCAACTGCCCTACGTCCATATATGGGTGGTAAGGAAGTTATTAAGCCAAAGCACTAATTTAATTTTAAAAAATATATTTAGGACTCAGTACTGCTGAGTCCTTTATAATAATCAAGGAGGTATTTATGCTAAAAAGATTTATTAGCTATTATAAGCCCTACAAGCTTATGTTTTCTTTAGATATGCTAGCCTCATTATTTATTTCCTTAATAGCTATGGGATACCCTATACTTACTCATACGCTTTTATCAGATATATTACCTAATGAGGCCTTAGGAGATAAAAGATTAACCTTTATCTTTGTCTTTACTGGCTGCTTACTATTATGTTATGTCGTAAGAAGCCTACTTAAGTACTTTGTTCAATATTACGGCCATGTTGTTGGTGTAAATATGCAGGCAGATATGAGACGTGATATGTTTAAAAAGCTACAGAGGCTTCCATTTTCATATTATGATGAGCATGAAACAGGAAAGATAATGAGTAGAATGGTTAATGATTTACAGGATGTAAGTGAGCTTGCTCACCATGGTCCAGAAAATTTCTTTATTTCAGGAGTTACTATTTTACTTTCGGTAATATACCTATTTACAATTAACTGGATATTTACTTTATTTATTATAGGTACAGTTCCATTTTTATTAATAATTTCCTACTTTCTTCGTCGTAAGATGAATGTTTCATTCACTAATATGCGTAAGGCTATAGCGGGAGTTAATGCTAATGTAGAATCATCTATTACAGGCATTAGAGTAACTAAGGCCTTCTGTAATAGTGATATTGAGTATGAAAAGTTTGATAAGGGTAATAAGCACTTTGTGAAGGAAAGAGCAGTAGCCTATAAAAGGATGGGTCAATTTTTAGGCTCTACAACCTTTGTTACAGATGTATTCAATGTAGTACTTTTATTAGTAGGTGGTATTTTAACCCTTAAGGGAAAATTAACTGCCGCTGATTTTGCAACCTTTGTAATATCTGTAAATCTATTCATTAACCCATTAACTCAGGTAATTAACTTTGTTGAGCAATTCCAAAATGGTGTCACTGGCTTTAAAAGATTCCTAGAGATTATGGATGAGCCTGAGGAAATGGTAGATAGTGACGCTATTGAGCTTGCTGATATAAAGGGAGATATTGAATTTGACAATGTATCCTTTGAATATAAGAATAAGGATATTTTAGATGAGGAAGAGGAGCTAACTAATAATAAGGCGGTTTTAAAGAATGTAAGCTTTAAAATTGCTGCTGGTAAAAAGGTAGCCTTGGTTGGTCCATCAGGTGGTGGTAAAACAACCATTTGTCATTTAATTCCTAATTTCTATAAGCCAAATGAGGGAGTAATTAAAATTGATGGTATTGATATTAATCATATAACCCTAGATTCCTTAAGAGGTAGCATAGGTATGGTTCAGCAGGATGTTTTCCTATTTAATGGCTCATTAAAGGATAATATTATTTATGGTAATCCAGGTGCTACTATGGATATGGTAATAGAGGCCTCTAAAAAGGCAAATATTCATGACTATATAATGTCACTAGATAATGGCTATGACACTAGAATAGGTGAGCGTGGAGTACGCTTATCAGGAGACAAAAGCAAAGAATTGCGATTGCGAGAGTGTTTTTAAAGAACCCATCTATCTTGATATTAGATGAGGCAACAAGTGCTTTAGATAACGCAACTGAGCTGATGATACAAGAATCCTTAGATAAGCTAAGTGAGGGAAGAACTAATATTGTTGTAGCCCATAGATTATCAACCATTAAAAATGCTGATGAAATATTGGTAGTAATGGATGGTATGATTAAGGAGCATGGAAGCCATGAGGAGCTTTTAAAGCAGGATGGAGAATATAAAAAGCTTTATGAAGCTCAATTTAATAGATAAAGCATAGGATCACTTCGGTGATCCATTCTTTTTTTAAAAAGAAATATAATTAGGTTGTTTCAATAATGAGACCTTGAAATATATACATATATATTAAATTGTGATAAAATCACTATGTTATGGAAGGTGATAACAGTGTTAAGCGTAATTTTAAATAAAAATGAAGAAAAGGAAAAGCTAGAGGGCTTTCCTTGGGTATTTTCAAATGAGGTTAATTCATTTGATGGAGAAATAGTTAATGGAGAGGTTTGTAGGGTTCTTACAAATGATAGACGCTTTGTTGGCTATGGCTTTTTAAATACCTCAAGTAAGATAATGGTAAGATTCCTATCACTTAATGAAAATGATGTAATTGATATAGAATTCTTTAAAAATAGAATTATAACAGCTATAAAGCATAGAGAAAAGCTAGGCTTTATGTCTGCCTGCAGATTAATATTTGCTGAGGCTGACTTTATGCCAGGCTTAATTGTCGATAAATATGGAGATTATTTATCAGTACAATTTTTATGCCTAGGTATGGATAAAATAAAAAGCATGCTAGTGGAGCTTCTTATAGAGCTTACAGGCTGCAAGGGAATATATGAGCGTAGTGATGTACCTGTTAGGCTAAAGGAAGGCCTTGAAGAGGTAAAGGGACCACTTTATGGAGACTTTAATCCAAGGGTTGAGGTCGTAGAAAATGGCATTAAATTTATAGTAGATATGGAGAATGGTCAAAAGACTGGCTACTTTTTAGATCAAAAGCTTAATAGAGATATAATGAAGTATTATTCAAAGGATAGTACAGTTCTTGATTGCTTCAGTAATGTAGGTGGCTTTGCCCTACATGCCTGCAAGTATGGAGCCAAAAGAGTAGTTGCAGCTGATATTAGCCGTAAGGCCTGTGATGATATTTTATATAATGCATCACTAAATGGCTTTAGCCAGCTAGAGGTAAGCTGTGGAGATGTCTTTGATTTATTAAGAGACCCTAATAATAATCAGGTATTTGATACAATAGTATTAGATCCACCAGCATTTACTAAGGATAAATCTACAGTAAAGAAGGCCTATAGAGGCTATAAGGAAATAAATCTACAGGCTATGAAGATAATTAAGCCAGGTGGATATTTATTAACCTTCTCATGTAGCCAGCATATGACTCCCGATTTATTTATGCAAATGGTTAATGAAGCCGCTCATGATGCTAAAAGAAGGGTGCAATTCTTAGACTTTAGAATTCAATCCCCTGATCACCCTGCCCTACTTTCATCAAATGAGCAGCTATATTTAAAGTGTATGATATTAAGGGTACTATAATGCTAAATAGTAATTATCATACTCATTTAAAGTATTGTAATCATGCTGAGGGAGTAGCAGAGGATTATGTTAAAAAGGCAATAGAATGTGGTATGGAGGAAATTGGTATTAGTGATCATGCCCCTGTTCCTGTTGATTTTTTAGGACCAGAGCTTTATGTTAAATATAAATGTAATAGAAATATGAAGC
>JAHHSW010000033.1 GCA_020024985.1 Anaeroplasmataceae bacterium
TTTCCAATTCCTTCATAAATAATTCCTCCAACCTAATTAAAGACAGCCTTTACTAAATAAACATTATAATCTGCCCAGCTAGAGATAGTTAAATAAATACTTTTACCACCATCAGCTACAAAGCCTGGACAAATAAAGCCTCCATAAATACCGTTATAATCCCCTTCCTTTAAAATAACTATAGGGTCCTTAAATTTAGAATATGGGGTATTTGAGGTCATAATAATTATTTGACTATTCTTTACATAAGACATCATATATTTACCTAAATATTCATTATAGGATACACTAAGCTCAGATACCCCTGGCTCTGCAACATAGTATGGATTAGTATTAAGGCTAGCTAATCCCTCATTACCCTTTTTCCAGGTATTAGCCTTAATTAAATACTCAATTTCCTCTCTATTTTCAAAGCTATCCTCCTTGACTCTACCAAGAACACAGCCACCATTTCTTCCACCAGGAATACCATATAGATAAATATAATCACTCTTTTCATCCTTATATGGATAAATTTGGCCAAAGCATTGAGCCTCGCTTTCACTAAATCTTAAGCTCTTAACCTCACTCCAGCTCTTTAAATCCTTACTCTTTAGACACTGATTATAATTAACCTTCCAGCTACCAGCTACACCCCAATATCTAATGGACATATAAAAGACATACATAGTACCATTAATTTCTATACCACCCGTTGGGATTTTAGTAACCTCTACATTATTATCAAATTCATTACCATCCATATGCCTTCCCTCACAAAATGGAAGGGCAGCACCATTAGAATTAGTAACTACATCAAAGCTAATACCATCATATAAATCCTTATCAGTGCTTCTAGCTAGGAAGTTAGACTTCCACATTCCACTCATTTTTGGTCCACTAAAGGAATCACCAAATAAAAGAATGGTTTCATCCTTAAATTTTACTGGTATACCTAAATCAGTTCCATAAATACCACTTTCAAGTAAGGGGTCCTTATTTATAGAATCTGGTCCTGTAATTTTAGCAACCTCACTTACATAGTTAATCCTAGGATCATGGCTCTTAGCATTACTAGGCTTTTTAGCTACCTCTACAGCAATAGAATCACCCTTATTTACTAAATCCCCGGCCTTATGGTCCTTATAATTTAAAACCATATTAGGAAGTAATTCATTAGTACCAACATAAATTGGATTTAAGGTAATATTATCAGCTGTAGATACTATAGCGTCTACAATACTCTTTCCCCTAATATCAGGCAAGCTATAACTTTCCTCCCTAGCCTCGCACCCTACTAAAGAAAGCACTAAGGCTGGAAGCATTAATAATCCTAAACCTCTCATATAACCACCATCTTTAAATAATTGTATATAGGGCAAAAATGCCCTATATATTAATTAAAATTTATCTTCTTTTCTTTCTACTTAAAACAAATACACCACCAGCTAATAGGACAATTGAGGTAATAGATGCCATAACACTACCACCACAGCCCTTTTTCTTTGGCTTTTCCTTTTCCTTTACTACGATATCAATTTCACTGCTAACACCGTTTTCTGCCTTAATAGTGATTGTACATGCACCCTTAGCCTTCGCTACTATATTACCACTTGCATCAACGGTACAGATATTTTTATCACTAGTTATAAAGCTAACATTCTTATTGGTTGCGTCAGCTGGATTAACTGTGTAGCTTAATTTCTTTTCATCACCTACAAATAATTCAAGGCTAACACCATCATTAATTGTAATTGACTCAACTTCTATATCCTTAACAAATGGAGTCTCACTTATTTCATATAAATTGACATTATCAATATACATATGATCATTAGGATCCATGGCTGTAAATAAGAATCTTAGGGAATTAGTTTGAACTAAATCCTTTCTTGTAAGCTTATAATCAAGTGTTATTCTATACCAGCCATTTTCTAGAGGCTTTATAATAATTGGATAATGAGCTACCTCATTACCAGTTGTATGATTTTCACCATTAAAATCAATACTACGATAATCTATTAGATAATAAGATATATTAGCACCACCTACTAGAGAGCTATCAATTGCCTTATAGCTCTCATTTGGATTAGCTAATACTAGCTTAATATCATAGCTTAATCTTAATAAATCACCAGTTTCTAATTCAGGTGGCATCATCAAGAAGGCACTTGAATAAACCTTTGGTCCCTTTTTAAGCTCCAATACATGTGAGCCATCTACTTCACTAATTACTGCAGGGTTATCAAGACCAACAGATCCCCATGCACCCTCTAGCTGCTCCTCTGAAAAGACTGTACCAACACTAAACTTTTCAAAATCACCATTTATAGTTAGGCTATCTGAAAAATAGTATTCCTTATTTGGATCTAATGGGCTTACTGGAGTCACTGGCTCAGGCTCTGGCTTTGGGTCAGGTCCTGGCTCTGGGGTAGTAGCTTCTACCTCCTTAATAACGATGTTATCAACATAGCCCTTATTATTTAAATTTGACTTAGTATTAAACCAAACGTTAATTGAATCATATGAACCATCCTTATCAGTTGTCCATTCCCAGCTTGCGTGCTTCCAGCCATCTGTAGCTCCACCAGCATAGAAGGTCTTTTCTAAGGTAGGGGCTCCAGCAAATCTTAAGCCAAAGTTATCAGTTTCACCCTCTACATAATAATCTAAATCAATTGTATACTTTACACCTGGCTTAATAGTTGCGAACTTAAAGAAGCTTGAAAATGGCTTACCCTCTACTGTATAGCTAAGCATACATACAGTATTATTACTGTTTTTAGGGTCCTTAACAGCTATAGCCCTTGAATCCCAGTTACCTGAGCCGTATCCTGCCATCACACCATCATTAAAGGCTGGGTCAGTAAAGTCTAGCTTCTCGCTTCCTTCACTAATAAAGCCCTCAAAGCTTCCACCTGAAATAATGTTTTCTCCACTAGCGTTAATAGCTAAGGAGCTAACACTTAAAATGCCTACTGCTAATAACAAACCACATATAAACTTTTTCATTTTTTAACCTCCTTCTTTACTTAGTCCTTATTTCCCCACTTCTAATAAATACTTCCTCATCTATTGGTAATCGATCCTCTACCTTAGGTAATTCAGGCTTTGGCTTATGGGGAGCCTCCTGATACCAATAGGCAGTTGAGCTCCAGTCATCACTTCTATTATTGTTATGACCATGCTCTATCGTTACCCTTATATTCCTTTCAAAGGTAATTGGATCTAATATATGATAGCGATAATAGGTAATTTTACCCTTCCAATTATCGTCTCCTCCTAAGATTAATCCATGATATGGGGCATTGTATTCCTCTCTTGGGCACCATGCCATATTTACATAATCCTCTGTACCCGTACCATGGATATTAGGTGGCCATTTTTCATCATCGACAAAAATCATATCGTCTCCTTCACCTGGCCAATCCCATAGGCTTGATGTATTTAAATTGTGGATATTAATATTGCAGCCACAATAATGTCCTCTACCCTCAGCCTCTAATATTACATAGTTTTCATCCCCAGTTGTATTATTTCCACCAAAGCACCAATCATTATGGTCAATAAAGTCACTTTCCTTATGCCCTTTAGTTGGTAGCTCCCTATGCCAGGCGGCATTAAATCTTAGGGTATTAGCTAAAGGAGCTTCTAATTCCTCATAATCTATATAAAAGTAAAGAATTAGCCTTTCCTCACACTCATTTACTATTACTATTTTAGCTTCACTACTAAATGGCATTTGCCACCAGGAATTTAAAGCCTTACCATCAGCTGGAGACATTTGAAGTGGGGCGGATACAAAGTTCTTAGAGATACCATGTCCCATACCAAAGAAATCTCCAAGTGGGGCTAAAACACTAGGATTATCCTCACCATCCCAGTAGATTTTTAGCTGAATTTTTCTTAAGGAGTATTTTTCCTCCTTAAAATCACCATTTTGATGGGTCATCCAAATATGATTAATTATACCCGCACCCTTGATATCCGCTATTACCATAGCCTCACCTGGCTCTAGGTAGACCCTATCGTCATTACCTCCAGTTCTATCGTAGCTAGATACCCTTTTTCTTTTTCCTTTTCTTTTATAAATTAAATTTTCTAAGCCATCCATTTTTAACTCCTTTTTATTTCATTCCTGTTAATTGAATACCATCCTTAATATATCTTTGAACAATGATAAAGATAATTAATGGTGGAATCATCGCAATAAACGCTGCTGCTAAAACGGCACCATAGCCTAAGGATTGACGATCACAGAAAATATTATAAACAACCGTCATAACCTGGAATAAGCCCTTATGCTCCTGATCAATTGTTAGGGTTGGCCATACATAGGAATTATAATATCCCATAAAAATAGCAGCTCCTATTATTATCATAGGTGTTTTAGAAAGTGGTAAATACACATGTAAAAATGTTTGAAATGGAGTTGCCCCATCTATGGCAGCTGCCTCATCTAAATCCACTGGGAAGCCTAAGAAAAATTGTCTAAAGAAAAATAAATTATAGGCACTTACTAAGCCAGGGATTACTAAAACCCAAATCGTATTTAGCATTTTTAGCTCTGAAACCACTCTAATTGAAGTTATTAATATTGTTATTCCTGGAATAAACATTGTAAACATAACCATGAGCCAAATAATCTTCTTTCCAGGAAATTTAAGCCTAGCAAAGGCATAGGCTGCCACCATATTAATGGTTAATGATAGGGTTACTGCCATTAACGCTACTAATATAGTCATAAATAAAGATTTAAAGAAATTCACTCCCATTGAGGTATGCTCAAGGTAGACAAGCCTTGAAAAGTTATCAATTGTAAACTCATTTGGGAAGAAATGCCATGGATATGAGAATATCTCTATTTTATTTTTAAACATTGAAGGGAGCATCAAAAATATAGGTAAAAATATCATTATTAAAACAATGATAGTTATTATATTTAAGACTACAGTCGTAGGATTCAACTTATGCTTCATTACGCCTTCCTCCCTTCCTTATCCTTAAATAAATAAAATACACATGAATTAATTAATAAAATTATTATCATTACTACTATAGACATAGCAGTTATTTCACTATCTGATATATTACCATTAGCCCTACTATGCATAATATATAAAACTGGGGTTAGGGTCTTATTTAAAGGCTGACCATTAGTCATTATCATAGGAATTTCATACATTTGGAGATTGTTAACTATGTTAGTAACAATTAGCAATATAAAATAATTCTTCATGCAAGGAATTGATATTGAAAATGTTGTCCTAAGGAAGCCTGCCCCATCCATTTCTGCTGCCTCATAATAATCCTTTGGTACATTTATTAGTCCTGCATATAATACTAGGGTTGTATAACCAAAGCCTATCCAAATGCTTGGAGCTATAATACATACAGGCGCCCAAAATTGATCATTATTCCAGGCTACTGGGTCTATACCCATTGCCCCTAAAATTGAATTTAATATACCACCATTAAAGGTTGTTAGTAATGTGAATATAACCGCAACAACTATACCACTTAATAAATATGGTAAATAAATAATTGTTCTTGCAAATACTCCAAAATGGCCCTTAAGCCTTACTAATACATTAGCAAATAAAAATGATAGAACTATTTGAAGAACAGTTATAATAATTGCAAAGATAAATACATTTAAAATACTTTGTAAAAACATCTTATTTGTTAATGTTTTTTGATAAAATTCTATTCCTACAAATTCTACTCCAGCACCGGTTATGTTAAAGAAACTTCTATACACTGCAATAACTAGTGGTGCGAATACAAATATTAATAATAGAATAACTGCTGGAGCCACCATAATTATTCCAGTTATTGCCTCACCCTTCTTTTTATTTAATTTATGTAAGCCTTTAGATGTTTCCATATTACATACCTCTTATCTTCGAGGATTAGTATTAGCCATATTAGTTCGAGAAATTATCTCCTTGATGGCCTTATCAGCCTTGATTAGGCTATCCTCTACACCATCACCCATAGCACATTTCTCTAAATAAAGCTCAATTTCAATGCTTATATCCCAGTTATAAATAGGCTCTAGACAAGCATTCTTAGTAACAGAATTTATAGTTTGAACCCATTCAGTAGGGACCTCATTTTGAGTCTTTAGGCTTTCCTCTATTTTATCTTGAACGCTCTTTCTTGGACTAGATTTTGAGTAGTAAGCCTTTTTATAATATTCCTCTACTCTCGTTGTATCATCACCAGCTACCAAGAACTTTAATACATCAGCTGCCTCATTCTTATGAGCTGAGGCTTCTGAAATTACATAAACCCAACCTCCATTGGTCGCAGTTGTCTTATTTTGATTTCCATCAAAGGTTGGCATAGGAGCAACCCCTATCTTATCCTTTAAATCAGCATAGGTATTAATAATCTCTGATACACTCCAGCTACCAGCCATACACATAACTAGCTTACCTAAGGCAAGATCGTTTATATACTCATTGTATGGGCCACTAGATAGAGGCACATAGTTATTTAAGAATAATTGCTCCCAAAGATTTCCTAAGGCTAAATAGCCCTCCTTACCATCAGTAAGAAGCCTTGATGAACTCCAATCCTCAGTAATAGCTAATCCATTAGAGGCAGCATACTGAGTACCCCAGGTTCCCCAGGCACAATCAACACCCTTTGGAACATCAAATGGGTAGCAGCCCTTCTTATTAGCCTTTTTAAGATTAGCCTTAATTGTAGAGCATAGCTCTAAAAATTCATCCCAGGTCTTAGGGGGAACTAAAGTATTACCATATTCCTCTAGTAAGTCCTTCCTATAAAATAATAATGAGGAAGGCTCTAGGCAAATAGGATAGCCATACTGCTTATGATTATAGGTAACACCCTCTATAGCGCTTGGAATTAAATCATCCCAGGTTGTAAAAAGGCTAGATATATCGGCCGCATAGCCATTTTTAACCTCTTTATAAAGGTTACCAATAGAAATCATATAAATATCAGGAGTTGACCCAGTTTCTCTAGCACTTCTTAATCTATCATCTAGATCGTTTTGCTGAATAAAGGTTTGAGTAAGCTGTAGCCCATCGTCCTTAATATCATTGAAGTCCATTCTTTGCTTAATATTCAACTGATTCTGCCATTCCTCAAAATCAGCACACCACATGTTTATTTGTGTAGCATTAGCTTCAATATACTCTTCTCTATCTGTAATAATAATATCGTCTGGTGGAGTACATGCAGTTAATATTGCTACAACAAATAATAAAACAAATACATTAGTAATTTTTTTCATTATTTGCCTCCTTATCGTTATCTTCGTCTTAATTATAACATACAAAATATTTGTCATTGAATAACATTTATATAACTATAGTTAACTATAATTTTGTAATTATCGAAAATGAAACGCTTACCTACCTATTTTTATTAGCATTTATTTGGCAAATTATCTAATGATACCATTATATGAGCTTTAAGATGGCTTTATTATATAAATAAAAAAGCACTAGTAAATTAAGCCAGGTAATAATTAGCTATCTACTAGTGCTTTTATAAATTTAGGCAAAATAAAAGCCTGAGCTATAAACCCAGGCTTTTAGATTATCGACGTTCCTTAATACGAGCAGCCTTAGCTGATAATGTACGGATGTAGAATAATCTAGCACGACGTACTTTACCTTTTCTAGTTACTTCGATGTGGTCGATCATTGGTGTATGAATAGGGAATGTTCTTTCAACACCGATTCCGTAAGAAGTCTTTCTAACAGTAAATGTCTCAGAAATACCAGATCCTTGTCTCTTAATGCATAGACCCTCGAAAACCTGGATACGGTGAGTATTACCCTCAGTGATCTTTACGAAAACCTTAACTGAATCTCCAGCTCTGAAGCTTGGACGATCTTGTAAGTATTCAGCAGTAATTTCATTAATTAATGCTTGACCCTTTGCGTTTGCCATAGTATCTTATCTCCTTCTAACAAAACTCTTAGCCAAAAATCCCAATTGCCAGCGGAGTAATGTGCCTTACTGTCATTCGATAGACAGCTATTAGAG
>JAHHSW010000034.1 GCA_020024985.1 Anaeroplasmataceae bacterium
TGTAGATATCGGATTTAACTCTGAGGGTGAAATTGAATTTACCACAAAAGGAGATGCCAATGGCTTTGCAGCTATTGACAAGTTTAGACCTACAATTGATGATATTCAAGGAGTCTATGTGAATAAGAAGATACCAGTTGTTGGTATGTTTATATTGTTTATGCAATCATCATTAGGAATGATTACTATAATTGCTTTAGTATACTGTCTATTTATGGTTGATAGATATACAGCTAAAATAGTAGGTATACAGGAGGAAAGGCTTAAAAAGCTTAAGGAGGCAATTGATTTTAGTTCAGATGAAAAGCTTGAGCTTAAGGCTGATTATGTAGAGACGCTTTATTATAAGGGCTATGCTTACTTATTTAATGAGGATGGCTTTATAGATAAGCAGGAAATCAAGGATGAGGAATTCTTGAAGGAATCAGAAGATAAAATTATAAGAGTTTTAGAAAATAAAAACAGTAATGACACTACTAAAACTGAATATGAGATTAATAACGATGAAAGTGAGGAAGAATAAGCGATGATTAAGCCTTATTTCACACGTAAAAATTTAATGGTTATAGCATTAACATTTTTCTATTCACTATTTGTGATTTTTACTGGATTATGTATTGATGCAGATCATTTACTTATTAGTAAAAAGAATTTAATTAATATTGCTGCCACTCAAATGGGCTTCCAGCCAATTTCTGGTGGTACAGCTGGATTAGTTACATTAGTACTAATAGGAGTTTATATAGTAGTATTTATGGCATGCTATCTATATATTAGAAGATATGCCATAGTAAATAATAAAAAGAGATATGGAGCTAAGATAATCTTATCTTATCTTGGTGTCTTTATTCTATGCTTTGCCTTATCAGTAGGTGTTGGATTATTAATTCAAGCAAACCTAAAGAAGGATTTAGGATTATTAATGCAATACATTGGACAGGCTATAGCACTTGGAAGCCTAGTTTATTTATTAGTATTTGGTCTAGTTGGCTTTGGAGCAATGCTAATTGTAAACTTTATCTCAGTAGATAAGCCATTTAAGTTTTGGAGCGAGAAGGAAAAGACCTTTGTTGGTGACGATTTAGAGGCTGAGGCTGAGGTTGATGTAACCTCAAGCTTTGATAATGTAAATACTGAGGTTACTCAAAATATGAATCAAAGCATCGCTACCGCAGCTGGAGCCGGAGCTCCTAGCGGCGAAATAGGTAATGTAAAGAGGGTTGAGGAGCTTGATGATAGAGAAAAGGTCTTCCCAGCCTTATCTAAGATGGATATAGATTACAATGGCTATAGCGTTGATTTATTTGAAACTGATAATTTATCGCTAGAGGAAATATGTGTTAGATTTAGAAACTATTTAGCTAAGGAAGAAAAGCTTTACTTTGATGAGGATACTATTAGATTATTTGTAAGTGGCTTTGCAGCCTCTCACTTTATGATCCTAGAGGGACTATCTGGTACAGGTAAATCATCATTACCTCGTTACTTTGCTAAATTCGCTGGTGCAAATCTATTATTTATTCCAGTTCAAACAACCTGGAGAGATAAGTCAAGCCTATTTGGTTACTTTAATGACTTCTCTAAGACCTATTCAGAAACAGATTTCTTATTAAATCTATATCATGCAAATTATAATCCTGATCAAATACATGTCTTTGTATTAGATGAAATGAATATTTCAAGAGTTGAGTATTATTTTGCTGATTTACTTTCTGTATTGGAATATCCAGAGGATGAATGGAAGATTAGATTAATGCAAATACCTCATGGCTTTATTCCACCAGCAATGCTAGATGATGGTGTAATTAGAGTTATGCCAAACTCTTACTTTGTTGGTACAGCCAATAAGGATGATTCAACCTTCTCTATTACAGATAAGGTATATGACCGTGCTATCACAATCGATTTTGATTATCGTAATGATGCATTCGAGGTTACAGGTGATGCAGAGCCTATTAAGCTATCAAGCTCACATTTAAATAGCTTATATAATGAAGCATTAGCTATAAAGGAAAACCAAATGACAGAAGAGGATTATGGAAAGCTATTAAAGCTTACTGATTTCATCTATGAGCAATTTGATTTAACCTTTGGTAACCGTATTTTAAATCAAATAGATACCTTGGTTCCAGTATTTATTGCCTGTGGTGGTAAGAAGGAGGACGCATTAGACTTCCTATTAACCCGTAAGGTTTTAGCTAAGCTAGAGGGTAGATTTGAGGAGTATGTAAGAGGTGCTCTTAAGCAGCTATTACAGCTAATCAATAAGACCTATGGAGCTGGAGTATTAAAGCGTAGTGAAAAAACTATTAATACATTAATTAGAAGGTTATAATATTATGAAAATTATCGAGGAAAAATATCTATAGGATGTAATATTAAAACTTAATAGCTATATCAAGAAAAATGGGAAGCTAAGTGATATTTATGATGCCCCATTAGAAATGATGGAAACCTCTTTACAGGAGCTTTCATTCAAGAGTGATATTTCCTTCTTCGATGAGGTTTCGTTTATTCTAAGCGTTATTACATCAATAATCTCTCACCCTCATATGCTTAATAAGGGTGAGGAGATTGTAATACGTAGTGAGCTTGCCCCACAAATTAGCCCAGATATGTTTCAAAGGACTATTAGAGACTCAAGGCTATGGACTGAGGACAATTTAAGCATGGTACCTGAAAATGTGTACTATTATCAGCAGATTGATGAGCTAAGGATATATGAAAATATATTTATAGTTAATCTTATTAAAAAGATAGATCATGAGCTTACTAAATATAATGATTTTTATGTTAGTATGATTAAATGCTTTAATGGTGATAATGAGCTTTCCTTAAAAAAGGATAATCAGGATATCGCCCTAAAGAAAATGAGCTATCTTAGAAGAAAGCTAAAGCATATAAAGAATACCTATTTTTATAAGGTCATTAATAAGGGCTCTACAAAATTAGGTAGGGTTACTCCAACAAATATCTTAGTTAAGGATAAGCTATATAATTACTGCTATAAGTTTTATAGAAGGCTTATCACCTACGATGATCGCTATAAGATGCTACTAGATATTAGATGCTATTACTATTTTAAGCTAATTAAAATACTTAATGAGCTAGGCTTTAAGCTAGCTACTAAGAATGTGAAGCTAGAGGTAGTAGATGATTCTATAGCTATTCCAAGAGCAAGCTTTAAGAATAAGGACTTTGAGCTAGAGCTAATGAGTGATGATGAGAATATTGGCCTAGCCTTAGAGGTTAGAAATTTAAAGCTTAAGAATACTTTTGCTAATCATTCAGCTAATCTTTTAGTCTTTGATGATTATTCTCTATTCCAGGAGCTTAAGATATCAAATATTAAAGGCTATGATTCAGTAGAGGCTATTTCATTATTTAATTTAGCGGTAGTAGATAATAATGGTATTCATCCTATTTATGATGGTATTAAAAATGAGGATGAGCTAATTAGAGGCTATCTAGATAGTCATATAATGGTCAAAACCGCCTCAACAGATATTTATAATCATTATTGTCCATGCTGTAGATCAAGTATGCTAGATATTAATGAAAATGGAGTAATAGAATGTGAAGATTGTAAATCAAAATATGTCTTCTATAAAAATCAAGAGGACAGTAATGATTTATTATGGTTTATTAAGCTAAGGAGGTAGCCTATGGAAAATGATTTAAAAAATGATGTACCTAAGGTAGCTATCCTTATTGAAAATTTATATAAGGCCTATGGTAAGAAGGAGGTACTTAAGGGTTTAAGCCTTGAGGTACATTCTGGTGAGCTATTTGGCTTTATTGGTAGAAATGGTATAGGTAAGAGTACCACAATTGATTGTATGATAGGTGCTAAGAGGTTCCAAAAGGGTACAATTACCTTAAATGGATATGATATAACAAAGGATGCATTAGAGGCTAAAATGTCTTATGGCTATGTTGCCTCAGAGCCAACCTGCTATGAGGTAATGACTGGATATGAATATCTTGAATTTGTGGCTAGTATTTATAGGCTAAATGAAGCTGAGTTTGATAATAGCTACAATTATCTATGTGATAGATTAAGGCTTAATAAGGATGATTTATTAAATCCAATAGCTTCTTATTCACATGGTATGAAGCAGAAGCTATGCTTAGTAGCGAGCCTACTTCATAACCCAGATATTTGGATATTAGATGAGCCAACCGTAGGTCTTGATATAATTGCTACTGAGGAGCTAAAGAAGATGATGAGGGAGTACGCAAATCACGGTAAATGTGTTTTCGTTACTAGCCATAATATTGATTTAGTTTCTAAGCTATGTGATAGAGTAGCGATAATAAATGATGGAGTAGTAAAGGAAATATTTGATCTTAATAGAAGCCCTAATAAGAGGCTTCAGCTAGGTAGAATATTCCTTGAGGAGTTTGGAAGCTAATGATAAATCTTTTAATTAAGGATTTTAAGCTTTTATTTCAATCAAATGGAAGCTTAAGGAGCAGGATTATTGAGGGCTTAATAAAGCTAGCCCTACTAGGAGTGCTCATTTGGTTTGAAACCTTCCTATTTGTAAGGATTATAAATAAGGTCCTTATGTATCCTCATGCGACTGAATCATTTTTGATTCTATTCCTATTTGTTATATCATGCTTAATGATAGCTTTAGATTTGCTAACAGCAAACAAGCTTTTCTTTAACGATAGAGATGATGAGCTTATGCATTACCCTATCGCTAATGAGGAAATAATTTTATCCAAGCTAGTATTTCTACTTGGAATACATTATTTAACCTGCTTTTTATTTGCATACCCAATTTTATTTTCCTATGGAGGAATAGTTGGAAGAACACCTTGGTATTATTTTTTAATACTTTTCTATCCAGTTTTATCCTTCTTTTTAGAGTGTGGTATTGCGTTAATCCTAGTTTATCCATTTAAGCTATTTATTGATTATCTTAAAAAGCATATTATTTTACAGTTTATAGCCTCAAGCCTATTAATGATTGGAGGCTGCCTACTATATTCTAGGCTTCTTGCAATTTTTATGGAGCTTGTTGTTAATAATAATTTAAATGCACTATTTACAACTGAGTCCTTAGAGGGCCTTAGGGTAGCAACTAGCTATATGCTTCCAATAGGCTTGCTAATTAAAAGTTATTTAGGAACAGCTAAGGTTATGTTTCCTTATATGTGCTTTTCACTTGGAATATTTATTCTAGGCCTAATGATTTCTATATTTACCTTTAGTAGGCTTAGAAGCACTAGATTTAATTCTAGAGCTAAAAGGAAAAAGGGAAAAACGAGGGTTAAGAGTGTTACTCATATCCTAGTAAATAAGGAGCTTGATTTATTATTTAAGGATTCTTCAAATATATTTTCATTCTCTGGACTTTTATTAGTAGAGCCCTTCTTAATGTATTTAGTTATAGATGCATTAAATGTAGTCTTCCATTCGGGAGCCTTCCAATATTATATGCTAGCACTACCACAGTTCATACCACTTATGGACGTAGTACTAGTAATGCTATTTACGATAATAATTAATTCAGGAGCGAATAATTATATTAGTAATGAGCAAAGAACCATGAAGATTATGAAGACAATACCAGTTCATTATGCTAAGCAGCTACTAATTAAGGCCTTAGTTCCTTATTTAGCCTCAGTTGCAGGGCTTATAGTAAGTGAGATAGTTTTAATAGCGACAGGCACAATTGATATAATTACCTTTTTTGCCTCACTAATTCTAGCTATAGTTTTACTTGCAGTATTTGAGCTAGTATCACTTTCTGAGGAGCTTAAGATTAGGCATAATAAGCCTAGAGCTAGCTTCCTATCAGGCTTGTATTCATATCTAATTCCAATACTTATATTTGTTTTGGGGCTATTATTATCAAATGTTGGTCTAAAGCCAATATTTATCTATTTAATAGCTTTAGTAATAATAGCTTTATTAGCATTACCTTTCCTTATAAATATTAAGAAGAGGGTAATGAATGAATTTATGGATTTAGAGGTAGTAAATTAAAAAGGAGCTGATGAAGGGTGAAAAAGAAAAACTTAATAATTCTTTTATTGATACCTTTTATCATTGCACTTTTAGGTATTATCACTATTAATGCATCCTTTAATACCTTCTATGGAGATATAACCTCAATAGAATGGGAATATGAGGATCAGGAGGCCTTTAACCTTAATGCTGCAAGGTATATTTTAAGGGCTCAGGCTAAAAATACTAATAACTCACCACTTGATGATGGCAATCAGCTAGTCTGGAGGGTTGAAAATAAGGATAAGAATATAATTGATCCAATTGCTAGGATTGTGGTTGAAAATGGAATAAGCTATTTAGTACCACTTAGTGATGGAGAGGTTATAATCACCTGTAGTAATTTAAAGGGTAATGTAAGTAAAAGAATGACTGCAATAATCTATAGTGATGGTGCAATCGTTATTACCCCAGCTATTAAGGGCTCAGGTAGTAATATTGATAGTAATATTTACTACGGAGAATACGATTTATTGGGCAGTAATAAAACTCCTGCAAGCTTTAAATTAAAGTATAAATGTATTCCAGAAGATCTTAATAGTAACCTTAAAATAAATAGTAGTGATAATATTAACGCTAAAATAGAAAATAATGAGAATATAGTTAATGTTATAAATAGTAACGAAAGCAAGGAATCATATATAGAGCTTAGTGCTAATGAAATTAAGCAAAGATATGATTTTATAGCAGTAGATGAGGGTGTTAACTGCTATAGCTATGATGATCTATTAGAGTGTACAAATAAATCAGCTAATGGTGAAATTGTAGTTTTAAGAAAATCCCTTGAATCACTTGCAAATTATAATAGCTCTGATAAAAATAATGTGGCCCTATTTGGTCATTATAATAGCCAAGCTAAAAGCTTTACATTCAAGGATGAGGTTTACCGCTTTGAAACAACCTACAATCATGAATATATTGATCAGTGGAATGAATTCACTAGGACAAATAAGGATTATAAGCCAATTAATAAAGAGGTTTTAGCAGGACTGAGGGTTCAAAAGGATTTCTATGGTAATGGATATTCAATAAATATGCATAACCTAACCTATCCTAGTTTGATAACTGAGGTTAATAAGGATGGAGACATTGTTGAGGTTCCTACCCTAGCTAAGGATGATTTATTTAGAGGCCCTAAGGAGCTATATACCCTAGGAGACCCAAATAATATGCCATTAATTACGGCCTATGGTCAGGATAATAGTGGTATTTATATGGATGGAGATAATATTACAATTAATGATATTAATATTAGAAATTGTGATATGGGTCAAAGCCTAAGCTTTTTAAATACTGTAGGTAGTGTAGTAGATGTTTTAGGAGATAATAATACAATTAAAAATAGTAGGCTAAGTAATGGTAAGAATGTTTTAAGAAGCTTCTCATCAAATAATTTAACCGTTGATAATTCCTTATTATCTAATTCCTTAAACTTCTTAATTTCTACAGGTAGTAATGAATATATTAAATATGATGAGCTATCTAAATTTGAGCTTAAGGGCTATGATGGAACACCATATAGCTTAAGCCTTACTGAATTTTTAGGTAAGGAAAAGCCAGGTGATGAGGCTTTAAATACCTTCCTACATGGTACCTATAAGGATATTAATTTAATGAAGGAATCATTAATGAGCATCCAAAGAGCGCTTAATCCAGTAGAAAGGGTTTTGGATAATTTCCATGGCAGCATGGTTGTTAATGATACCTATTTATATCATAGTGGCTTATCAGCAATAAGCTTTGAGACCTTATTCAATGGTCCATTCCTATATTCAAAATCACCAAGCCTAATAGAGGATATTTTCTCATCTGTTAGTATGGGTGGTAAGCCAGTTGCCCCATTTATTCCAAGCAGGGTTACTGGTCTATCCTATCCAGTTAGTGTTAATTTAACTGGTAATACAAGATTCTATGATTATAAG
>JAHHSW010000035.1 GCA_020024985.1 Anaeroplasmataceae bacterium
CTTATTAAAAAAGTTAGTCTAGAATAACTATAGGTAAACAAAAATTATAAATTCTATTTTATAATTTAAAAAGGCACTAAAAATTTAATAAAGGAGAAAAGAAAAATGGAAAAGAAGGAAGGAACATTTAGCTTTCTCTATAAGCAGGCTAAGGATAAAAGAAAAAATTTAGTCTTTTCAGTAATTACAGCGTTTTTATCTACAATTTCTGAAATTGTACCATATATATTCGTTGCTATGATGATTTCTATGCTTATAGCTGGGAAAACTGATTTATGGGCATATGGAAGGCTCTCTATATATGCAATTTTGTTTTATGCGCTTAAGATAGTATTTCATTCTATCTCAACTAACACAAGCCATAAGGCAACATTTCAAATTCTTGCTAATCTAAGAAAGGAATGTACAGATAAGCTTTCAAGAATGCCTCTAGGGGAGGTAAAAAGAAGACCTACAGGTAGCTTAAAGAGTGTTATTGTAGAGAGGATAGATTCAATTGAAACAACCCTCGCTCACGTAGTACCGGAGTTCACCTCAAACCTATTACCACCTATAGTAATTATTATATTTATTTTTATTTTAGACTGGAGAATGGGCTTTGCAAGCTTGATAACCCTAGCTATAGGCTTTTTATGTATGATGGGTATGTATATTGGTTATGAGAAGTATTTTAAAAGAACCATAGATACTACTAAAAGGCTTAATGATACCTCAGTTGAGTATATTAATGGTATTGAGGTAATTAAGGCCTTTAGTAAGACTGAAAGCTCCTATAAGAAGTTTAAGGATGCTGCCTTAGACTGTGCAGATAGCTATGTTAGATGGATGAGAAAATCTAATTTATGGTTTACAGCTGCCTTAGTTATTATGCCAGCTACTATGCTTAGTATACTTCCTATTGGAAGCCTACTATATATGAATAATTTAATTAATTTAACTGATTTAATTATTGTAATTTTATTTTCAATTGCGTTAATTGATCCATTTATAAGAATTGCTTCCTATGAGGATGATTTAAGACAGATTGATGTTATAGTTGGAGAGGTTTTAGATATATTAAATTCTAAGGAGCTTATAAGACCAAATGAATTAAGTAAGGAGAATGTAATACTAGATAGTAGTATTACCCTTAAGGACGTTCATTTTAGCTATCAGGCTGATGAGGAGGTCCTTCATGGAATTAATTTAAATATTAAGGACAAGGACTATGTAGCCTTAGTTGGTCCATCAGGAAGTGGTAAAAGTACTATTGCTAAGCTTATTTCCTCTATGTGGGATGTAGATATGGGAAGTATAAGCGTTGGTGGAGTTAATATTAAGGATATTCCTCTTAAGGATTATATGAATATGGTTGCCTATGTATCCCAGGATATCTATTTATTTAATCAAAGCATTATGGATAATCTAAGGCTTGGTGCTAGAGGGGATATTAGTGATGCTGAAATCATTAATATTTGTAAGGAAAGTGGAGTTCATGATTTTATTATGTCCTTAGAAAATGGCTATAAAACTATTGTTGGTAGTGGTGGAGGCCATTTAAGTGGTGGAGAAAGGCAAAGGCTATCAATAGCTCGTGCTATGATTAAGAATTCACCAATAATAATTTTAGATGAGGCAACAAGCTATGCTGACCCTGAAAATGAGGCAATTATTCAGGAGTCTGTTTCTAAGCTTATTAAGGATAAGACATTAATAGTTATTGCCCATAGATTAAGTACTGTTAAGGACGCTAATAGAATTGTATTAGTTAATAATGGTAATATAGACGCTATAGGAACACACGATGAATTATATAATAGTAGTCCTCTATATAAGAAGATGTGGGATTCCCATATCAGTGTAAGGGACAGAGGGGAGGAAGACCATGCTTAAGATAATTAGAAGGTTTTTAGCCTTTTGTCAGAAGCAAAATAGAAATAAATTCTATTTATCTATATTTTTATCATTTATTGAATCAATGTTTAATGGCTTAAAGATAGTAGCTATTTATTTCTTACTATCAAGTGCCTTTAGTGATTCCTTTGATAGAAGAATGCCACTTATAACCCTAGGTATAATGCTTATAAGCGTTATTGGTCAATGTGCGGTTAGATATTTTGCGACTATGCTTCAAACTGATGGTGGCTATTCGACCTGTGCTTTAAAAAGAATGGAGATTGCAGAGCATTTAAGATATGTACCAATGGGCTATTTTAATAATAATTCAATTGGTCAGGTTTTATCAGTAACCACTAATACTATGCAGTTTTTAGAGGGTATGGCTACTAGAATTATTATGCTAGTATCATCATCAGCCCTAACTACCCTAGTTATTACTATTTTAGTATTTACATTTGATTATAGAATTGGCTTTATTTTACTATTAGGACTTATTTTATGTCTTTTAGCCTCAGCCTATTTAATGAGGAAGGCTAATGAGCTAGCTCCAGAGAAGCAGGAGTGCGAAACAAGGCTTGTAAGCGAGATTGTTGAGTACATTGAAGGAATTAGTGAGGTCAAGAGCTATAATCTAACAGGAAGCAAATGTGAGGCCTTAAATAAGGCTAATGATGATAATGCTAATTCATTTTATAAAATGGAAAGAAGCTTTACTCCAATTATTGGAATAGAGGCCTTCTTAATAAAGCTTACTGGTATAGCTATGGTATTCTTTTCAATTATGTTTAGCTTAAATGGAAGCCTAGCTATAGCTAAGGCTATAACTATAATTATTATGTCATTTGTAGTTCTTGCCTCCCTAGAGGGCTCTAGTGCCTATAATGGTCTACTTAGAAATATCGATATGTGTGTTGAAAGAGCTAATAGGATCATGGAGGTACCACAAATGAATTTAGAGGGTATTAAGGAAAAGCCTACTAGCTATGATATAGAGGCTAAAAATATTGAGTTTAGCTATGAAAGGAAAAAGATTATAAATGATGTATCATTTAAAATACCTTATGGAGCTACAACCGCAATAGTTGGTCCATCAGGTGGTGGAAAAACCACCCTTACTAAGCTAATTGCTAGATTCTTTGATGTAGATAAGGGAAGTATTACTCTAGGTGGTGTTAATATTAAGGATTATAATTATGATACCCTAATGTCATCATTTAGCTTTGTCTTCCAGGATGTCTTCTTATTTAATGATACTATTGCTAATAATATTCGCTTTGGTAATAAGGAGGCCTCAATGGATGAGGTAATAGAGGTAGCTAAGAAGGCAAGATGCCATGAGTTTATTATGAAGCTTCCAAATGGCTATGATACAGTTCTTGGTGATGATGGAGTTAGCCTATCAGGAGGAGAGAGGCAAAGGCTATCTATCGCAAGAGCCATAATGAAGGACGCTCCAATAATTATTTTAGATGAGGCAACTGCTAATGTTGACCCAGAAAATGAGTGTGAGCTAGTTTCTGCAGTTAATGAGCTAACCCATAATAAAACTATTATTATGATAGCCCATAGGCTTAAGACAGTAATGAATGCTAGCCAAATATTAGTAGTTGAAAATGGTAGAATTAAAGAAAGAGGCACTCATAGTGAGCTTATGAAGCAAAATGGCTTATATAAGCGATTTATTGAGGGTAGAGAAAAGGCGGTAAGCTGGAAAATTTAATTAGTATGCACCTCTATTTATTAGAGGTGTATATTTTTTTACCTTTTTTCAAGCTTTTTCCAATAAAATTAGAGGTTTTATTGTTATATAAATAGAAGGGCAGAAAAAACACCCTTCCTGACACGCTAGTGTCTATAAATTCCCTATCGTATCTAGCCTATTTTAGGCTAGATACCACTCTTTAATTTCATATACCAATAAAATTAAATTTTTATTTGCTTTATAGATTAGGGAAGAAAGAAAAATTTTAATTCATGAAGGAGGAAAAATCATGAGAAAAAGAAATATATTATTAGGTTTATTATTAGCAGGTGGTCTAGGATTATCACTTATGAGCTGTGGTAAGGCAAAGGGCTTAGCTGTTTCATTTGAGGAGGCATATAATACATCAGTATTAAGTGGTATTGGTTTATTAAGCGAGAGTGCTACCCCTAAGCAGGCTAGCCTAGCTTCATTAGCTAGCTATAAGGAAGAGAGAGAAGCACCTAAGGAAGCTAATGGCTTAGAGAATTTAACTGATAGCTTTAAAAAGGAAATTATTGATAACCTTGCGATTGCAGAAAACACTCTAGATGGTGAGGGAGCAGTATCACCAGTTACAGAGTCTGATAAGGAAGGCTATGAAAGCATGTATACAATTACTAGATATGATCTAGATAAGCAAAAGCTAGTTTATACCTTCTATTATAATGAGCTTAAAGATAAGGATACCGATGAGCTTGATGATGAGGATGAGGTAATCTTAGAGGGTATCGTTATAAATGGAGATACTACCTATAAGGTACGTGGTAAGAAGGAAATTGAAAACGATGAAGAGGAAAATGAATTTAGAATTAACCTTGATAATAATAACTATGTAGTTATTGAAACTGAAAGAGAAGGCAAAGAAACTGAGTACAGCTACAGCAAGTATGAAAATGGTCGTCTTGTATATGAAGAGGAGGTAGAGTACGAGGTTAATAAGAAGGGTGAGGTTGAGCTTTCATTTGAATCTGAAATTAATGGTGTAGAGGTTGAATATAGCTATAAGTTTAAAACTGTTAATGGTGAAAAGCTAATTGACTGTGAAATTGAAAAGGAAAATAAGGAATACGATGTTTTAATTAAGAAGACTCTAACTGAGGACGGCAAGGCTAGCTATGAATTCATTAGCTATAAGGAAAGCCTAGATGATTAATAATTAGTTAAAGGCTTATAAAAGGAAAAAAGTGGCGAAATCCACTTTTCTCCTTTTATATGTATTATCTCCATATTATATCAGTAACAAGCTCACCATTATTAACAATTATATCATTACTAACATGAGCAGTGTGGCTCCAATCAATTGGGGAGCTACTATCAAAGATAACAATATTAATATTATCTATTTCCTTATTTAGGCCGAATCTAATAATACCATTATCGATAATAGTATTATAGAAGCTACCATCCTCAGTTGTCTTCCAGGCAAATATTTTAATTATTTGACCTGGCTTATAAGGGAAGGTAGTATCTATAGGTATCTCATAGCTAACTAAATTAGTATCCTCATTAATAAAGACATGACATACCTTATTTCCATTATCCTCTATTGGTATTTTCTTTTTACCAGAGGATTCAATAACACCATTTACCTTTTTACCAATTAAGAATTCAAATTCACTTAGGTTTAAGCCGGTTATATTGATTTCACAGCTCATATAGCCGTCCTCATCCTCCTCAAGCTTTATCCACCTTGGAGTACCAGTTGACCATTCATATAGCATATAATCCTTATTTCCCTTATAGTGGAAGATTATTTTTTCAACATCAGGGGCTTTTACGTTTTTAACCTCTAAAACACTAATTCCATAGCCACTAAGCTTTATTTCACTACCGTTTATAGTAGAGCCTAGGCTATAAATTTCTTTAGGGTTATTTAAGCCGTAATAAACACTATTACTATCACTAGAGGTATTAATAGCTATAAGATAGGTTTTACCACGGTAGCTACGGGTGAAGGATGCAACCTCATGGTTAAGCTTAACTGGCTTAAAGTTTCCATATCTTAAAACTAAATTATTACCCTTAAGCCTTGTCATATCCTTATAGAAGGATAGAAGAGAGGCTTTATCATTTAGCTGGGTATTAACACTAGCTATACTATCATTATATTCATGTGGGGCACTACTAATCTGATATTCATCACCCCATTTATAAGGATATTCCTCCTTATTAAGAATAGATGAATTACTAATGCCTAGCTCATCACCCTGGTATATCCAGCTTAAGCCAGGTAGCAGCATACTAATAGCTATAGAGGCCTTTATCTTATTTAAATCATTATCTAGCTTATCAGTAAGCTTTATATCCTTTTTAGATGAAAGGGCAATAGAAGAAATATTACTTTGGTTATTACTAAAGTATCTATTTTGTCTATCATAGAAGGCATAAATAAGCTCCTGTCCACTACTAAGCCTAACTCCCTCAGCTATGCTACTAGTAGTAAAGCTATCATAAATTGTATCTACTCCCTTGCTGTAGGCACTAGCGTTATAGGAAATAGAAGAGCCTCCGGTATCTAGCATAATAAAGGTATTAGGGCTATAAAGCTTTAAATCGTGGTTAAGCTTATTAATTAAGGCAAGCCCACGAGCCTTGGCTATACTAGCCTGGCTAGAGTCCTTAGTGTCTAGCTCATCATAGGCATAAAGCTTTTCAGCGTCATTAATTCTAAAGCCATCAGTACCTAAATCTAGATATTTCTTTAATATATCTAGTATCTCCTCATATACCTTAGGATTATCATAATTTAAATCAGCAGTCTCACTACCAAGAGCTGAATAATAGAATTTATCAGCTACTGGGTAGGTATTAGGCTTATTTGTATCTGTAAATCTATAGTAATCTATATATTTTTTATTACCCTTTTTAGCCTCTAAAAACAAAGGGTGCATAGTAGAGGTATTATTGATTACTAAATCAAGCATTACATACATATCTCTTTTATGGGCTTCCTTTAAAAGCTTTTTATAGGCTCTACTGCCACCAAGAGAGGCTTTAATTTTAGAAAGCTCTAAAATATCATAGCCATGATGAGAGTTGCTTTCATTAATAGGGCTTAGCATAATAACATCGACATTTAGGGTGTTCTTTAGATAATCAAGCTTTTCTGTAATACCATCAATATCTCCAAGATTGTCCTTATCATTGCTATCAGCAAAGCTATTAACATTTATTTCATAGCCGATTCTTGAATTATTTAAAATACATTTTTCTACAATTTCTTTTTTATTTGAATTGCCACATGAGCTTAGACCCAAAAGGAAGCTAAGCCCTAGCATGGCTAATAAGAGTCTTTTCATTTTCCATCACCTTACGGTGATAGTATAGCAAAAATAAGCTCTAAAATATAGTAGATATCATTATTTATAGGATTATTTTCCCAATTAATTAAAAATTATGTCAAAATTATAGACTATATTATAAAATAATGTTATCATAAAATATGCTTTAATTGTCATAGACAAATAAATTTAAAAAGGAGGATTTTATAATGACAAAGAAGATTTATAAGGTTAATCATCTAGTTGATATTTCTAATGTTGATTTCCTAAAGGAAAGCATAGATGATGGCGCAAGTACAATTCAGGAGGGACCAAATACCTACTTTTTCTGTAAGAGCAAGGAAGAGCTAGATAAGCTTATTAATGAGGACAAGAAGGATATTGAGGGTGATGGCTTAGTTGTTAAGGAAACTAAGGTTAAGGAGCTTACAGCAAAGGAATACCTAGATGAGGCCTTCAATGATTTTGTTTCCGTAGCTCTATTAAAGAATTTCCATTCAGAGGACAAGAGCCTAACAATTGAGGAAAGCCTTGAGCACATGAAGAAGAATGATGTTGAGGTTTGTGAGGCTGTAAATAATCTTTTAGAGGATTTAAGGCTAGAAATTGATGAGGAATTATTCCAAGATGATAATTTAGAATAGCTAATTAATTAGGAGTAGAGAAAATCTACTCCTAATTTTTTTATTTTATTAACAATAGCCTCCAATCGTGGTAAAAGGATAATGTAGTTTACGATTTATTCAATTTAAGAGGAGGAAAACATGGACGAGAAGAGACTAAGAAGGGGAATAACCGCTTCGTTTATTTGCTGTATTATATCTATTGTAGTTTTTGCTGCTAGTATTATTTTAATGATTTATTCAATTGCGATTGAAAATTGGATTTATTTTGCGGCCTTTTTTGGAGCCTTTATAGGAACAATAATTGCAATTTTAATTTCTAGATATATTATGGATTTAGGGGAGGCAGTTA
>JAHHSW010000036.1 GCA_020024985.1 Anaeroplasmataceae bacterium
CAGGATTAAATCCTGATTTTAAACAACTGATGTAGTTTCTAGCTCCCTATGATGAAGTATTTTTTTAATTGATAAATTAAATACTAATATACATATCATTGGGGAAATAATATCAACAATAGTTTGGGCCACAAATACTCCTATTATTCCCATCATATAAGGCAAAACAATCATTAAAGCAATAATTGCTACCTTACGGAATAATGATAGCCATACTGAATATTTAGCTCTTCCTAAGGCAGTAAGCCCATCTACATAGCAGTACTGAAATGATAAGGTAATAAAGCCTGCCATAAAGAAGAAAATCATCCTTGGAGCCTCATTTAAAACAAATTCATTACTACTATAGAAGCTAACAAATGGCCTTGATATAAAAAAGCTTAAAAGGAATGATACTGAGGTAAATACTAGGGCTGTTCCTAATATAGCGTGCTCAGCACTCATAACCCTCTTTGAATTTCTAGCTCCATAATTATAGCTTAAAATAGAGCCTGTACCACCACTTATACCAAGAAGTAGCATGCTAAATAGCTGATAGAAGGATGAGGCAATAGTCGCAATATTAATATACTCATCTACTCTAGCTCCTGCATGCATCTTTATTGACATATTCATGATAATAAATAAAAATGAATCAGTCATAGCGATAATAAATGGTGAGAATCCTAGCCTCATAACCTTTTTTATTAAGCCCAAATCAAAACTTGTAGGTAAAAGCCTTACATTTGAATACCTTAATAAAATTACTAATACATAAATAAATGATATTATTTGAGAAATAGAGGTTGCTACTGCTGCTCCTATAACATCCATATGAAATACATAAATAAATAGTGGATCTAGGGCAATATTAGTTACTGCACCTATAATCATAGTAAGCATAGCCTTAGTACTATAGCCCTGAGAAATTAAAAATTGATTTAATCCTAGAGCCATTAAGGCAAATGGAGCACCAATTAAATAATAAAGCAGATACTGCTTAGCATAAATAAAGGTGTTCTTGGTAGCACCAAAGGCATTTAATAATGGCTCATGGGCTAAAAATATGATAAGCGGTACTACTATTCCAAGCACCAAAAGTGAAACAAAGGAATTCCATAAAATCCTCTTTGCATTATCCGCTCTTCCTTCTCCTAGGCTCATAGCCACAAGCGGTGCACCACCAAGACCTATTAAAAGCGAGAAGGAGGTTATGAAGGTGCAAAATGGAGCAGTTATACCTATTCCACTTAGGGCAAGGCCTCCAATACCCTCTAAATTGGCTATAAATAGCCTATCAATTATTGAATATAAAACATTAATGAATTGTGCAAGCATAGCAGGTATAGCTAATGTAAGTACAATTTTTAAAACTGGCTTAGTTCTTAAATCATCTGTTTTCACGATAACTACTACCTTTTTTCTATAATCCTCATTTTCGCACTGTGAGCCCTCATATTGTACTCAAGCTCATCCTCTGTTGGAGTAATAGGCTTTCTAGTGATTAGCCTAAATGGAGCCTCCTCAGTAACAATCATAGGTACACCCTCTGGTATATCTACAGTGCTTCTTTCCTTAAATACGGTCTTACAAATTCTATCCTCCAAGGAATGGAAGGTAATTACTACAGCCCTACCATTAGGATTTAAAATATCTAGGGCATCATTAATACTAACCTCAAATACCCTAAGCTCATCATTAACCGCTATTCTTAAGGCCTGGAAGGTCTGCTTAGCAGGATGTCCCTTTTGCCTTAATACCTTGCTTGGTAATGATTTCTTTATAACATCAACTAGCTCAAAGGTAGTGTGAATTGGCTTAATCGCTCTTTCACGCTCAATACCTCTAGCTATTTGCTTAGCAAATTGCTCATCAGCATAGCGATAAAGGATTCTAACAATATCCTCATAGCTCCAGGTGTTAACTATAATTTCAGCAGTTAGCTCCTGATGCTGATTCATTCTCATATCAAGGGGAGCATCATAATTATAAGAGAAGCCTCTTTCTGGTATATCAAATTGGAATGAAGAAACACCAAGGTCATATAAAACTCCATCAATATGATTAACACCTAAATTTGCTAAGGCATTTTTAATATCAACAAAGTTAGACTTTATAAAGGTATAATTACTACCAACCTTATCAAGGACCTCCTTAGCCCTCATAATTGCATAATCATCCTGATCGAAGCAATATAAATGACCAGTTGTTAAACGCTCAAGTATTCTACTTGAATGTCCACCACCACCGGTTGTGCAATCTACATATATTCCATCTGGCTTTATATTTAAGCCCTCAATTGCTTCCTCTAAAAGCACGCTTTTATGTACATACATAATAACTCCTCCTTGAAAAAATCTCTATAAATAGAAAATAGACACCCCAGGCGTCTATTTCTATCAGTTATTTCGTTTAAAATTATTCTTCAGTCTTAGAAGCCTTTGGAGCAACTACTTGCTTACCCTTATAGAAACCACAAGAAGGACAAACTCTATGAGCTAAAGTTAATTCTCCGCAGTTAGGACAAGTGATCATTCCAGGAACGCTTAAAGCTAAATGAGATCTTCTGACTCTCTTCTTCATCTTAGAGACTCTACGAAAAGGTACTGCCATTGTACTACACCTCCTACAATAAATCTTTTAATGAAGCAAATGCTGGATTAATATTATCATCATCACTAGAATCAGTAAAGCTATCATCCTCATCAACAAAGTCACTGTCAGATACTGACATAGGCTTATTAATTAAAATGTTAGTTAGGATTGCTTCCTTTGTATCAATGGTTATACCATCAATAATAAAGGCATCCTCTATTGATTCATCAGTTGTAAATATTTCCTCAGCCTCTGTTTCAATAACATAAGGTATTTCCTCTAAGGTAACCGCATCCTGCATCATAAGCTCAATACTAATATTAAAGCTTATTGCATAGGTATCAATTCCTCTTTCTCTTATTACCGTATGACACTTACATGGCTTAGCTGAAATAATATCCTCAAAGCCATCTAAATCACTAGATAAATCTAGCTCCTCATCATATGCATAAGGCATAGAAACTTTCCTTAATTGAGCTAAAGTATACTTCATAAAAATCACCTCAGCATTTCAATTATAAATGCATAAGTTGTCAATGTCAAGAACTATTTTCTGAATTACCGAAAATGATATAATTTTACTCGAATTACCCGCTTTTATACGCCTATTTTTCTCTAATTTTTTTAATATTTCGGTTAATAAAAAAGGTATCAAAGGTACTAAATTCCCATATGTTTCTACCAACTATTTCATCAGGAGATGAATATATTCCAGTATCCTCACTCATAGCTCTTGCCTGGCACAATACATCCTCCCCAGTAAAGTCCACCTCAAGCCTTTGAATATCTCCAACCGCGATTCCATAGCCAATATAAGCACCAGTTCTTCCGGCAAGATTTCTCTTTATAGAATCAATATATTCCTTATCTATTATCGCACCCTCTAGCCTAATCCATTTAGAATTATAATAAGCCTCACAGACGTAATTAGGTATCTCCTCTGGAAGCTTTCTTAGGTGCTTCTTATCTAATATACCAAACATCATATGCTTATACACCTTATAAACATGAAGCCTAGTAGGAATACCTGCACCCCTTAAAAGTGACATTAAAAGAATGCTTTTAGTGTAGGGACCACCCTTCTTTCTTTTTAAGACATCACTGCTTTTTAAATTTGGTCTAAAAACCTTCGCATATTTTATTTCATCTCTAACAAATAAATAAATATCCCTAATACATTCCTCTGCATCCATCCTTCGCCACTTTTTCTCTTTAATAAGTGACTTTATTTCCTCAGACTTAAAATCTAGTATATAGGTTTCCTTTAAATATTCCTCAAACATAAATAGGACACCTCCTTATATAATTATGCACACTTCTCTATAGTACTATTATACTATTAATTTCATAGCTTTTAAATAAATATCAGCTTTATATATAGAAAAAGAAGGGCTTTTACACCCTTCTTGCTTTCATTATTCAAACTTCATCTCAAAATCAACTAAGCCCTCATAGAAATCATCCTCATGAGTAACTAATATAACGCTACCTGGAAAGGCATCAATTGCCTCCCAAAGCTCAGCCTTAGAGGCTACATCTAAATGATTAGTAGGCTCATCGAATATAAGCACATTACTCTTCTTCATAGTCATTAGGGCAAGCCTTACCTTTGTTTGCTGACCACCAGATAGGGTAGCCATTGGCTTAGTTGCTAAATCACCCTTAATACCAACAGAGGCTAAAACACTTCTTAGCTCTCCATCAGTCTTTAAATGATAATAGTATCTTAAATAATTTATTGGATTTACATCCTTATCATATTGCTCCTCCTGAGCAAAATAATTTAAATCCGCTGATGGATTCCAGGTAAATGATCCACCTAAGGCTGGAATAAAGCCCATAATAGTCTTTAATATGGTTGATTTACCAACACCATTATGACCAAGTATTGCAACCTTTTGATTTTGCTTCATTAAAAATTCTAAATTGGAAAGCACTACCTTTTCACCATAGCCAACGGTTAGATCATTAAGCTTTAATACCTCCTGACCTAAGCCCTTTGAAAAAGGAAATTTAATATGCATTGGCTCATGATTCTTAGGCTTTTCCATTACACTAATACGCTCTAGCATCTTTCTACGTGATTGAGCTCTTTTAGTGGTTGTAGCACGAACAATATTTTTATTAATAAATTCCTGAGTTTTCTTTATAAAGGCCTGCTGATTCTCATAATTCTTCTTATACTGATCATCTCTAATTTCCTTTTCCTTTAAAAACTCATCATATGGCATATTATATCTAGTCATATTCTTATTATCAAGTGAATAAACCGTTCTACCAATAGCTCTTAAAAAGCCCTCATCATGGCTTATTACCACAAAACTCTTCTTAAAATCCTTAAGGTAGCTAGCTAGCCACTCAATATGCTGTACATCTAAAAAGTTAGTAGGCTCATCCATTAATAATACATCAGGCTCCTCTAATAAAAGCTTAGCTAAATAAACCTTAGCTCTTTGACCACCTGATAAATTCTTAAGTAGGGTATCCATTCCATATTCATTAATACCAAGTCCATTAATCATATTGCCCATAGTCGAATTCATAGCATAAAAATTAGCCTTATCTAGCTCGTCTTGGATGCTTTGAGCATAAGATAAATACTTATCATACTCATACTCAGGACAGCTACATAGCTTTTCATAATATGAATTCATTAAAGCTTCCTTCTCAATTAAGGGCTTAAATACCTCTGTTATATAATCATAAATACTAACATTAGTTTTAACCTTTAAATGCTGATCAAGGTAAGCATAGGATACATTATTCATCCAGGTGATTGTTCCAGCATCTGGTATTAAATTTTTGGCAATTAAATTCATAAATGTAGATTTACCACAGCCGTTATCACCTACTAAAACGATATGGTCTCCTAAAAGAATTCGAAAGCTGACATTATTAAAAAGCTCTTGATCTGAATATTTAAATCTTAAGCCCTCAACCTCAAGTAATCCCATGTTCTCCTCCTATTTGTATATAAAGCCTAGCACTGGGCTAGGCTTATATTTATTGTTTAATTAAATAATTAATTTAATTCCTTATTGTGCTTATGAATTAAATCAACGAATTCCTGAATTGATACTGTAGTTTGCTTTTGCTCACCGTATTTTCTATAGGTTACAGTGTTATTAGCAACCTCATTATCACCGATAACTAGTGTATAAGGAACCTTTTGAGTTTGAGCCTCACGGATCTTATAGCCTAGCTTCTCATCTCTATAATCTGTTTCAAATCTAATATCATTATCAGATAAAATCTCAGCTAGCTTATCGCTATACTCCTTATGGAAGCTTAAATTAACTGGTACAAGCTTAACCTGAACTGGAGCTAACCAGCAAGGGAAGGCACCAGCATAGTGTTCAATTAAAATACCAATAAATCTTTCAAGTGAGCCAAATAATGCTCTATGAACCATTACTGGTCTCTTCTTGCTTCCATCCTCAGCAACATAGGTTAAATCAAATCTTTCAGGTAGATTCATATCTAGCTGAATTGTACCACATTGCCAAATTCTATTCATACTATCTCTTAGCTTAAAGTCAAGCTTTGGTCCATAGAAGGCACCATCTCCTGGGTTAAGCTTATATGAGAAGCCTGCCTTTGTACAAGCATCAGCTAACGCCTTTTCAGCGATATCCCAGGTCTTGATTTCACCAATATACTTGTTTTCAGGTCTAGTAGAAAGCTCGATATGGAACTTTAAATTGAATACCTCATAAACCTGCTTATATAAATTAATAATATTAGCAATTTCATCAGTAATTTGCTCCTCAGTCATGAATACGTGAGCATCATCCTGAGTAAATACTCTAACACGGAATAAGCCATTTAAAGCACCAGATGCCTCATGTCTATGAACTAAGCCTAGCTCAGCTAAACGTAGAGGGAAATCTCTATATGAATGAATATCATTCTTATAAACTAGCATTCCACCTGGACAGTTCATTGGCTTAATAGCAAACTCATTATCATCAATTGTTGATGTATACATATTTTCCTTATAGTTAAACCAGTGACCACTGATCTCCCATAGCTGCTTATTTAGCATAATTGGAGTTTGAATGAACTTATATCCAGCCTTTGTATGTAGCTTTGTCCAATAATCTACTAGAGTATTCTTTAAAATCATACCCTTTGGTAGCCAGAATGGGAAGCCTGGACCATATTCACTCATCATAAATAAGCCTAGCTCCTTACCAAGCTTTCTATGATCTCTTTTCTTTCTTTCCTCTAAATTATCTAAATGAGTCTTTAGCTCCTCAGCAGTAAACCAGCAGGTACCATAGATACGAGTTAGCATTTCATTCTTGCTATCACCTCTCCAGTATGCACCAGCAACATTTAATAGCTTAAAGTTCTTTAATACACCTGTAGAAATTACATGTGGTCCACGGCATACATCAAGGTAATCTCCTTGCTCATAAATACCAACCATATCATCCTCTACAGCCTCAATAAGCTCAGTCTTGAACTTATCATCACTAAATTTAGCCTTAGCCTCTTCCTTAGATAGCATATAATGATTAATTGCAATATTTTCTTTTGCAATCTTCTTCATTTCAGCCTCAATCTTAGGTAAATCCTCAGTCTTAATAGCAACTGGTACCTGGAAGTCATAATAGAAGCCCTCCTCAATAGCAGGACCTACACCAAACTTAGTACCAGGATATAATCTCTTCATAGCCTGTGCTAGCATATGAGCACATGAGTGGTTAATAACCTCAAAAGCTCTTGGATCCTCTGCTAAAACTAGTTCTAGGCTACAATCAGTATTTAAAGGAGTCTTTAAATCCACAAGCTTATCATCAACAACTGCACAAACGCACTTCTTAGCTAAAGAAACAGAAAGCTCTTTTGCAACCTCAATTACAAGCTTACCAGCTTCTACTTCCTTAACACTACCATCTTTTAAAGTAATCTTAATCATTTCTTTTCCTCCTATAAAATAATATAAAAAAAGTCCTTAGACACATAGTCTAAGGACGTAAAATACGCGGTACCACCTTAGTTCTATAGAAAAATCCTATAGCACCTCAATTTGCTCTTAAGGCGAGCCCACCTGATGGCATTTCCTCCATCATCTCAGAGGGTAGTAACATATAATCTATTTTAGTACCTTACACCAACGTACCTCGCTTGGAAAAATCAACTATATATCTTGTCCTTCTTCTTCGACACAAATATTATACTCCACTTAAAATAACAATACAATAGCAAAATTTTAAAAATATTTGCTA
>JAHHSW010000037.1 GCA_020024985.1 Anaeroplasmataceae bacterium
TTCACCTTCCTCATTGTCCTTTACGTAAATACCATTTTTATCGATTCTTACCTGATTCCCATCAGCCTTATTATTTTCTTCTGCTTTAGCTTTATCATTACCATTTTCATTCTTATTAGCATTATCATCACTATCTTTAGCTTTATTAGCATTAATAATATCATCAGTTGTATCACTAGTCTTTAAAAGCTCATCCAATGAGATATTATATAATCTAGCTAAGCAAATTAAATTATCAGTATCTGGAGATGATTCAGCTCTTTCCCATTTACTAACTGCTTGTCTAGATAAGCCTAGCTTACTAGCTAGCTCCTCCTGGCTATAGCCATATTTCTTTCTTAGCTCAACGAGCCTGTTTGCAATTTCAATATTCATACTACTACCTCTTTTCTAGAGCCTAATAATACTAAGATGCTTTAAATTTCTCTACCAAATTTAGTTTGAATTTCCGCAACCTTTAGTTGCATATGATATTTTATTATACTACATTAGCTTTATATTTAAATCCTTATATAGCAAAAAGCCCGCAAAATCGTGAACTAATCGTTATTATGTAGCTTTTTAATTCTAGCTAAGGATGGAATAGATGAAATCCCACCATAAGCCTCTACTGAAAGTCCTGAAGCAATTACTCCATAGCCTACAGCCTCATATAACTCATTCATATTAATTTCCTTAAGCTCCTTATTTAAAAGTAATAGCCTACCTAGGGTAGTACCACCAAAGATGTCTCCAGCCCCTGTTGTATCTACTACGTTTAGGCCCTTAAGGCTTTCAATATAGCCAATGCTTTTACCATCATTAGAAAAATAGACTCCATTTTCTCCACAGGTTACAAAGGCTATTTTTATATTAAAGCTTTTAAATAAATGTTCTATACCAGCCTTAGGCTCCATATCAAACATAAACCTAAGCTCATCATCACTTATCTTTACTATATCTGCCTGACTAAGCCCATATAATATAGCCTCCCTAGCCTTATCAAGGCTCTTCCATAATGGCTTTCTTAAATTCGGATCAAAGCTAATTATTTTATTATTACTCTTAGCATATTCTATTGCCTTAATAGTTGCCTCTTTAGCTGGTGAATCAGTTAAGGAAAGTGTTCCAAAATGAAGAACCCTAGCCTTAGCTATTAAGCTATAATCGATCTCACTAGCCTTAAGCCTAGTGTCAGCGCCTGGCTTTCTAGAGAAGGAAAATTCCCTTTCGCCATTACTATCTATAGTAACAAAGGCCAAGGTAGTAAATTCATTATCATCTACTATAACATTACTGCTATCTATATTATATTTATTTAAGGTATTTATAAGGCTTCTACCAAAGCTATCATTTCCAACCTTCGCTATTAAGGAGGTAGCTATACCTAGGCTAGAAAGGGCCGCTAGAAAATTTGCAGGAGCACCACCAGGATGTCCATCTAAAATGGGAAATCCATCCTTATTAACCTCCCTTTGAGTGAAATCAACTAATAGCTCACCTATCGCAACAACATCAGTCATTATTTACCTCTATACTCCAAACATTAATATATTCTTCCTTACTTGCTAGATGGATATAATTATCACTATTTTCAATATCCATTAGCTTACCATCACTTCCAGGAAGTGAGCTCCATGGCTCAATACATAAATATGGGCTCTTCTTATTAGGAGATTGCCATATAGCTAAATACCTCATGCTTGGATAATGAAGCTTAACCTCTCTATTGCTTCCCTTAGCTCTTAAGGAAACTGTATCAGCCATTCCTCTTAAAATAACTGTATCCTCTTTATCAAAAATAGCATGCTCAAGCTCAAATATTTTATCATCCCTTAGCTTAATAGGCTCCTCTTTACCACTCATGAATAATGATGGGCTTAAAAGCTCCTTATATGGGTGAGATTCTTTCGCAAACTCTAAATAATAATCACTAAAGCCTCTCTTATCAAGTGGAGTATTAAAGCCTGGATGTCCACCTAAGGAAAAATGCATAGCTTCACTACCATTATTAATAACTGTAGTCTTAATTTCTACCCTGTTATAAACTAATGTATATTTAAAATTAATAGTAAATTCAAATGGATAAATAGCTAAGGTCTCCTTATTACTGCTAAGGCTTAGCTCAATAGAATCAGCCTTTAAATCAACTATATAAAAATCATATAGCTTTATAAAGCCATGGCTTCCCATCTCATATTCCTTACCTCTATACTTATATTTTCCATCATATAGCCTTCCAATAAATGGGAATAAATTAGGAGCAGTCTTTCCCCAATATTTACTATCCCTTTGCCACATATATTCATAATCACTACTTACTAACGACATAATTTGTGCGCCTAAGGTATCAACCTTAAGTGTTATATACTTATTACTTATTTCTTTAATCATAATCGCATCTCCAATCTAGTATTTATTGTACCATAAAAGCGAAAATAATACTAACAAAAAAGCCTAATCACCGCTAAATGATTAGGCTTAAGCTTACGCTATCGTGTGTCTAAAGAACGCACCTATTATTCGTTTTATTGGTGATACCATTATAAAGGCATCTGGATCAACCTCGAAGATTATCTTCTTAGCCTTATCCACCTCATATGAAGAAACTACCATAAAGATATCAAACTTCATTTCCTTGGTATAAACACCCTGAACATCTATAGAGGTACAGCCTCTTTGAATACCCTCAAGTAAGGCCTTACTTACCTCTTCCTTATGCTTAGTAATTACATCAATTCTTAAGCAATTATAGGCAGTATGAATCTTATCCACACATATATTCATTATTATAATAAATATAAATGTATATAATGCTAAACGAATATCTCCTCTAATTAAGCCATTAACAACAGCTAAGGAAATATTTATAATCATTGAAATAACACCAATAGACATACCCTTTTTAAGGCTTAGAGCCTGAGCAATGATATCAACTCCACCAGTTGAGGTACCATATCTTAGGGCAAGTCCTATCGCAACACCTACAAATAGACCAGCTATTATAGCTAAAAATAGCTTATCCTCTACTGGATTAATTCCAATGCTTGCAAGAATATCTCTACCACCAACCCATTCCTGCATAAAGATTGTTTGGACTAAAACAGATAAGCCTGAGAAAATAACAAATCTAGGGCTTACATGCTTAAAGCCAATTATAAATAGT
Source organism: Anaeroplasmataceae bacterium (assembly GCA_020024985.1). Classification (GTDB taxonomy): domain Bacteria; phylum Bacillota_I; class Bacilli_A; order Acholeplasmatales; family Anaeroplasmataceae; genus Anaeroplasma. Next base: position 3,146 of record JAHHSW010000037.1, read on the forward strand.
GGTATGTTAATTAGGAAAACATAAATACCTACATTATCAGTAAAGAAATTATGCGTACCCTCAGGAAGCATTTTTTGAAGGGTTGCTGTAATTATTTGTCCTACTGATGTAGCTCCTACAGATAGTAGCTCTGCAGGCTCCAAAAAGATATCAACAGCAAGTGAGTATATTATACTTGAAACTATTACTAATATTCCCCTTAAAATATCAGTAATTAATTGTTGCTGAAATGGGCTTAGCTTATTAAGCCTAGCCTTTATAAAATTATCCTTCTTAGAGGGCTTTAAATTCGGTTCCATTATCTTACAGTATCTCCAGGCTTACAATCATTAATATTTACAAGCTCAAGATAAGAATCTGCATCATCAGAGCCACATAGTAGCATGCCATGAGATTCCTCTCCTCTTAGCTTAATTGCCTTTAAATTCTTAACAACTATAACCTTCTTACCAACTAACTCCTCTGGCTTATAGAACTTAGCTATACCAGAAACAATTTGACGTACCTCAGTACCTAAATCTACCTTAAATACTAAAAGCTTATCAGCCTTTGGATGCTTCTTAGCCTCAAGGATTTGACCAACAGCTAAATCAAGCTTATCAAAGTCATCAATAGTAATTTCAGGCTTTTCTGCCTTCTTTACCTCTTCCTTCTTTGGCTCTGGCTTAGCCTTAGTAGCTTCCTTAGCTAAAACCTTATCCATAACCTCCTTAACATCTAGACGCTTGAATAGAACCTCACATGTACCAACATGATATTCCTTCTCACTACCAAATGCTAAATCATCAAATGAGGTAAGCTTTGTATTTAAGCCATTATAAATCTTTTCCATTGCAAAAGGCATTGCAGGCTCTAATAAAGAAGCTGAAATTCTAATAGCCTCAAGTAGGTTATAAAGAACTGTTCTTAATACTTCCTTCTTAGCCTCATCCTTAGCAAGTACCCATGGAGCAGTTTCATCAATATACTTATTAGATGCTCTTAAAAGCTTCATTACAGCCTCAATACCATCTGATACTCTAAACTTATCCATTAAAGACTTATAGGCTACTACTGCCTCAGCAGCAATATTCTTTAAATTCTCATCAAATTCAGTTGCTTCACTTGAATAAATTGCCTCATCACCAAAATACTTCTTAACCATAGCAAGAGTTCTATTAACAAGGTTACCAAGTGTATTAGCTAAATCAACATTAGTCTTTTCAGTTACTAGCTCATATGTCATATTACCATCCTGAGCAAATGGAATTTCATGTAAGCAGTAATAACGAACTGCATCTACACCAAAAATATCAATTAAATCATCAGTGAAGATTACATTTCCCTTAGACTTACTCATCTTACCATGATTCATTAAAACCCATGGATGACCAAATACCTGCTTAGGTAGAGGTAAATCTAAGGCCATAAGCATAATAGGCCAGTAAATAGTATGGAATCTTAAAATATCCTTACCAATTAGATGAACATCTGCAGGCCAGTACTTCTTATATACCTCTCCACATTCCTTATCGAAATGAAAGCCAATACCTGTAATATAGTTCATTAAGGCATCAATCCAAACATAGGTTACATGCTTTGGATCAAAGCTTACAGGAATACCCCAGGTATATGAGGTACGTGATACACATAAATCAGGAAGTGGTGCAGATAAGAAGTTATTTAGCATCTCATTCTTTCTGCTCTCTGGCTGAATGAACTCAGGATGAGTATTAATATACTCAATTAATCTATCCTGGTATGGAGTAAGCTTTAAGAAATAGCACTCCTCCTCATTCTTTTGAACCTTAGCACCACAATCAGGACAGCAGCCATCTACTAAATCCTTCTCAGTATAATAAGATTCACAATCAACACAGTAATATCCACTATATGTTCCCTTATAGATATCACCCTTCTTATATAATCTTTCAAATGCATGAGCAACCTCAATCTCATGCTCCTTATCAGTTGTTCTTACGAAATGATCGTAATTAACACCAACTGCCTTATATGTCTTCTTTATTTCATTAGAAATATTGTCAACATGCTCCTTAGGTGTAATACCTAAAGCCTCAGCCTTTTGCTGAATCTTTTGACCATGCTCATCAGTACCAGTCATAAAATAGGTATCAAAGCCAGCCTTTTTCTTATATCTAACAATACAGTCAGCTAAAATTGCCTCATACACATTACCAATATGTGGCTTACTAGATGTATATGCAATAGCTGTAGTTAAGTAAAACTTTTCTTTCAAAGTAACATCTCCTTTATTAGCATAATACTACTTTTAAAATTATATCAAATTCTAGGTCAATATTCAACAAGCATATACCTATAATATAAGCATACGTGGCTTAATTTATGGTAATATCTCTATAGCCTCTATATTTTTAAATTTCTACCTAGAATTAAAGAATAAAACCTCATAAAAGCCCTATAAAAAAATGGTACGATAGCGTACCATTAATCTAAGCTTTCCATAAGCTCTAATATAATTCCATCTGGATCCTTAAAATAGATAGCCTTGCTTCTACCAAAGCCAGAGCTAGTAAAGTCAAAGCTTTGTGGCTCAGAAAGACATTCTACTCCGTTACTAACTAAATGCTTATACACCTTATCTATATCATCTACCCTAAAGCAAAGCTCTGCAATAGAGGTCTTAAATAAAGAGGCCTTGTCCTGCTTTGGATCAAAATCTAAAAATTGAATTAGCTCAACTGGTGGTGCCATTAAAGAGCTACTACCATTCAAATAAGCTACTCTACAACGAGCATTTTCTCTATTAAATAGCTTATTAGTCGCTTCGTTATCCATTAATATTTCACCCTTATATTCTAATCCTAGAACGTCTCTATAAAAGCTTACAGATCTATCTAAATCACTAACTACTAGTCCAACATGATAAATTTCTTTAACCATCACTCTTACCTCCTAAAATATCGTACAAATTATTATACTTAACTAAATAACAAAATACAATATTCAAGCTAGTTATTTGAACAACTTCAAATAAAGTTGTATAATAAAATTATAGAAAAACAACAAAAGGAGGCTTATTATGATTTTTGGAATTGAATTAGCCTATCTTTGCCTAGGCTTTTGGCTTTTATGCTTTTTAGGTACCGGAACCGATGAAAAAAATATTAAAAGCATTGCTTCCTACCCAGATGAAGTTATTAATATCGTAAAATCCAATAGTAAGCTAAGAGATAAAATAGTGTCTACACCTCCTCTTATGAAGCTAGGCTCTAATTTAGTATTATTTGGAGTTATTCTATATATTCTTTGCTTCTTTATAAGAACGGATAGCTTCCTATATAACTTCTTAGCAGTCCTAATTATGGGACAGGCTCTAAATTTATTTGATTTATTAGTAATAGACTTACTTTGGTGGAGGAACTCCAAAAGAGTAAGATTTTTAGAAACTAAGGATGATAAAGGCTTATATAGTAATCCTAAAAAGCACCTTATATCATTTCTAAAGGGAATTGTACTATTTACTATAATTGCGCTAATAGATGGTGGCTTATTGCTACTATTTTAATTAGAGTCACCTCCAGTAGGATAGGTTTTATGCCTATCCTACTTTTTATTATTAAAAAAATAGAGTATAATACTATAATAGGGAGAGGAGTGAGGCCATGGATAAACGCTTAGCCTTTGAGGCAATCGCCAAATTTTTTATGACCTTTATAGTTGTCGGATGCTTAATCTTTATATCTGCGGGTGATTTTTATTTCATTCAGGGCTGGATATTTATGACACTTATATTTGCACCAATGCTAGTAATAATTGTTATTTTATCAAAAAAGAACCCTGAACTTTTAAAAAAGCGAATACGTATGATTGAAAATAATAAATCCGAAAGAGTTTATAAAGTTATTAGCTGTATACTTTTAGCTATTGGGCTTATAGTAACGGGCCTAGATTACCGCTTTAGATGGCTAATGGTTCCAACCATATTAACTATAATAGGTATCTCATTATTTATAATTGGTTATATTTTATACACATCAATTTCTAAAGAATACCTAGACTTCTATGAGCAAATACAAAATCATGCTAGTAGCTATGTTATTACTGGAATTTATTCAGTTGTTAGACACCCAATGTACGCAGTTACATTAATTCTTTATATTTCCATACCTCTTATACTGGCTTCAGTTATTTCATTAGGAGTATTTATGCTATACCCAATAATAATAGTAATAAGAATACATAATGAAGAAAAAAAGCTTATGAAAAATGAGGACTATAGGGCTTATACAAAAAAGGTAAAATATAGACTAATTCCATTTATATGGTAAAAAGGAGACCACGGTCTCCTTTTATTTATGCTTTAAATTAGCTCTCTTATTCTTATTATACTATTTAAAATTTTATCTAAGCTAAAATAGCCACTTTCTTTAATTTGTAATCTACCATTAACATATACGAGTACAGTTGGAACTGACAAAATAGACATAGCTCCAAAATATTCTTTGAAGCATTCTATTGCTGCATATAAGGCTTTAACCTCCTTATATTCTCCTATAAATTCATCTATTTTATTACCTATAGCCTTACATGGTAAGCAGGTATCACTGCCTATAAGTATAATATTAATTCCTGCATTATTAATTAAGCTATCTAAATTATTATTTGTTATCGCAACTCTCATTATTTACTGCCTCTTAAGT
>JAHHSW010000038.1 GCA_020024985.1 Anaeroplasmataceae bacterium
GCATATGGTAATGAGAAGGGTACTCAAAAGCCAAACTATGTACCTGCGACAGTAACTAATGCAGATATCAAATTTACTTATGAAAATATTAGGGATAATCAAGAATTTTTAATCACTACAACTGCAGAGTATTCTGTTAATGGCGAGAAGAAATTCTTTGATGGTTGGTATCTAGGTATTGATAAATCTAGTGGTGTAAAAATTAATTACATAAATGAAAAAATTATGGATATAATATTAGAACAATACCCTAATATTACTGAAATACCTATTTTCTGTGATTTCACTGATGAAAAGAGAGTAAATGTTAGCTTTAATGGCTTTAATCTAAATCACGAGGTAGAGACTACATTTAAAGCTCAAAATGTTATACTAGGTGAATCTATAATATTACCAAATCCTACAGATTATGATAATGACTTTAACGAGATTTATTTCTTTGAGGGATGGAAGTACGTAGATGATAATGGTCAAGTAGTCATCCTGAAGGGTGGATCAAATTTCACAGCTGATAAGGATTACAATTTAGTAGCAGTTTGGACTAAGAAGCATACTATTACGCTTAAAGCAGGTACTGAGCTAAATAAAACACTAGGTGTTAGTGAGGGCGTAAAAATTTTCCAAACTTACTATTATATGGATTATCAAACAAACACATTAGATTTACCAATAAATCTTCCTGAAAAAGGTCATACTCATACTGGATGGGTAAAAGAAGGACAAACAACTCCTTTGATTACAAATGGTAAGCTAGATGTTAGCAAGGCTACAGGTGATTTAATTTATTGTGCAGTATATAGTGTTAAGGAATTCAGTTTAACAACTGTGAATCCAAAGTATGATTCTACATATAGGTACTTAAAAGATATATATGTTGATGATATAAGGCAAAATGATGAAGCAACAGGCCTTAAGATTAAATATGGTGCTAAAATAACATTGAATATTTGGAATTCAACAAGGAAGAAAAAACGTTATTATGCTAATGTTTATTATGACGCAATAAGTGATGTGCCAGAATATTATGAAGGCGGATTTGATATAACAGCTGCTACAAGTCTTAGCTATACAACACACACATTTAGATTGAAAGAGGAGACAAATGTAAAAATAGTAGGTGGTAGGGTACAATAGATATTTATCATTTCTAGTTTAATTTCATTTCAATCTAATTAAAGTCAAGAGAGAAAGTCTGGCTCTTTACCAATTTAGGGGGTTAGGGGGAATTTCTCCTTTGCCAAAATAGGGGGAAGGAGCTTTGCCAAAACAAGGGGAATTTTTAAAATTCTCAAATTAAAAAAACAAAAACGTTAGAGATAACATAATTGTATTCTCTAACGTTTTTTTGTGTCGAGCTTAATTTATTTGTATATAATTTAGAAATTAATTATTGATTCATCTTTGTTTAATGAGTACATGGCTCTATTTCTGAATCTAGCAAAATTTGTATAGCCATATCCATCTGATATAAGCTTATCAAGACGTCCATTTAGAGATTCCATAGGACCGTTATTCATTCTTTTACCTTGTATTTTTACAAAAGAATTTAGTATTTCATCATGCCAATTACTTAATGTTTTTCCAAACTCTCTAAATTCTTCAAAGGGACTCTTTTTGAATCTTTTAATAAAGTCCTCTAGCTTTTCCTTAGCCTCCTCTGGACTATCACAGGTAAGGTTGAATTCTCTATATTCTTCCTTGAGGTAATAAGCTTCTGTTAGTTTTTCATCAATCTTTAGTAGTTCATCTAATACTTGGTGCTTGTCCCATAAGTAATAGAATCTAGATTGAGGTTTACGAGTATACTTGATATTATCAAAATCCATCACGAAGTAATAGTGGAAGTTTTTTAGTAACCAGTATAATTTAGCTTTTTGTGGGTCGGGTGATTTTTTTATATTGAGCATATTTAGACTGAACTGAAATACGTATATCGGTCATAGCTTGATTCAAATTCTTTATAACATGAAACGAATCAGCTGAACATATACAATTAGGGAAACATTTGTAAGCAACCCTCCTATACGTATCATACATGTCCATATTTACGACTTTTACAGCTAATCGCTCCTTCATAGGGATTCTAGCAAAACAGTCAATTAAATCGTTTTGTAGCCTAGTATCCATTATATCTAGGACAGTATTAGCCAATGGATCATATATGACGCAACAAAATTTCTTTCTAGTTAGCTTCTTAAAATATTTTTCATCAATACAAATTACCTGACTTAGTTTTCTACGTGAGCAAGAAACATGTTCATCAAAGCTACGTACTACAGATTGAATGGATAAACTAAGATCATTAGCTACATCAGAAAAAGTGAATCTTACTTTTTTTAATCTTTCAAGTATGTATATTTCTCCAAGTATAGTAGTTTTCTTAGACCCTTTTACTAAAGGATTAAATTGTAGAAAGTACTTACCACAGTCTGGGCATACATACTTTTTTTGATGAAATTTGATAGTACATTTTCTACCAGCAATTACTGGATGATCAATCTTCTTTATTAATGTATCTTTTATACGGGAATTAAGACAACCGCATTTAGGACATTCCCTATCCCTTTGATTTAAATATAAGTCTACAATAATCTCAGTAGTAGAAGCATCTACTAGAATAGATGTTTTATTTAAATCAATATCATACGTATTTAAATTTAGCAATTTTAATAATTCTATGTTATTATTATACATGTGACCTCCTATCTTTTAAGCTCTGACAAGTTAATGATAGCACAGGTCACATTTTTTTATTATTTTAATGCCAATATATATACTAAAAAAGGCTATTCCATTTTAAGGGGAATTAACTAAATTCCTTTGCCCCCCTATTTTGGAATAGCCTTTATCATTCCCCTTGATTTGGAATATACCTCTTATATGACACTAAAAATTTCTAGAGAGCAGAAAAAAGAGGGCTAATTTTTAAAAAAGGTTTGACACTAGCTAAATTATAGTTTATAATTATGCTGTTGTAACATGCACCACATAGACTGGGTCACAAACGGATTAAAAATCCTACCCTAATAGTGTGTCTTATAAAATATTCAAGGAGGTAATACGACATGTATGCAATTGTAGAAACTGGTGGAAAGCAAGTTAAGGTTGAAGTTGGACAAGCAATCTTCGTTGAGAAGGTTGAGGTAGCTGAAGGCGAATCTTATACTTTCGATAAGGTTTTATTAGTATCTGGTGATGAAACTAAGGTTGGTGCTCCATATGTTGAGGGCGCTACAGTAGTTGCTAAGTGCGAGAAGCAAGGAAGAGGTAAGAAGATTGTTATCTTCAAGTATCGTCCTAAGAAGCACTCTAAGACAAAGAAGGGTCATCGTCAATCATATACTAAGTTTGTAATTGAAGCTATTAATGCTTAATTATGACGACCTATAGTATTAAAAATAATAAAGAAAAACATTATGCTGTTCTTGAGGTAAAGGGACATAGTGGCTATAAGGAGTATGGCTCTGATATAGTTTGTGCCTCTATCTCTACAGCGTGTATTATTACTGCTAATCTAATAGACAAACTAGATTTACGTTACAACATTTTAGACTTGGTTTGTGATGAAGGATATTTTAGATTACAGGTAAATACTACTGATAGTGTTACAATGAAGGTTTTTGATAATTTGATTGAGACACTTGAAAGTATAGAAGAACAATATCCTAAATATTTAAAAATGAAGAACTAGGAGGATTCTAATATGTTATTAAAGCTTAATATCCAATTATTCGCATCTAAAAAAGGTGTAGGTTCTACTAAAAACGGACGTGATTCAGAGGCTAAGCGTTTAGGCGCTAAGGCATCAGACGGCGAAATCGTTACAGCAGGTTCAATTTTATATCGTCAAAGAGGTACAAAATTCTTCCCAGGTAACAATGTAGGAATTGGTGGAGATGATACTTTATTTGCTAAGGTATCTGGTACTGTAAAGTTTGAACGCAAGGGAAGAGACAAGAAGCAAATTTCTGTTTACCCAATTGCTGAGTAATTATTCTAAACAATAATTAATGAATTATGCCCAAAACGAATTGCTTTGGGCATTTTTTTAAGATAAGAGGAGGTGTATCTTATTATGTTTATAGATCAAGCTAAAATGGAGGTTGAGGCTGGTAAGGGTGGCGATGGTATCGTTGCTTACCGTCGTGAGCTAAAGGTTGACAAGGGTGGTCCATTCGGAGGCTCTGGTGGAAACGGTGGCTCTATTATATTTAAGGGCTCTGAGGGTCTTTCAACACTTCTAGATTTAAGATATCACAAGGTATTAAAGGGAATTCCAGGTGAAAAGGGCCGTACTAAGGGTCAATTTGGTGCCTGTGCTGAAAATACCTATGTTTTAGTACCTGTTGGTACAACAATTTTTGATGATACAGATGGTAAGGTAATAGGTGATATTACTAGACATAATCAAGAGGTTGTTGTTGCTAAGGGTGGTAGAGGAGGACGTGGAAACATGGCCTTCGCTAATGGTACAATTAAATGTCCAGACTTCTGTGAAAAGGGAGAGCCTGGCCAAAAGCGTTATATTCGTTGTGAGCTAAGGGTTTTAGCTGATTGTGGTCTTGTTGGCTTCCCATCAGTTGGAAAATCTACCCTAATTGCGGCTTGTAGTGCGGCTAGACCAAAGATTGCTGCATATCACTTTACAACCCTAGTACCTAATTTAGGTATGGTTCGTTTAGATGATGGTAGAGACTTTGTTATGGCTGACCTTCCAGGTATTATTGAGGGTGCTCATCAGGGTGCTGGATTAGGACTTCAATTCCTACGTCATATCGAGCGCTGTAAGGTTATAGTTCATATCATTGATATGGCTGCTACCGATGGTAGAGACCCATATGAGGATTATCTTATTATCAATAATGAGCTAAAGGAATACAAGATGAATTTAGCTAATAGACCTATGATTCTAGTTGCTAATAAGATGGACCAGCCAGGGGCTGAGGAAAACCTTAAGGCCTTTAAGGAGAAGGTTGATTTACCAATCATCCCAATCTCTGCTTATACTAAGGATAATGTAAATGAGCTTCTTTATAAGATAGCTGATACCTTAGAAAATACAGAAAGCTTCTCAATCTTTGAGGAGGATGAGCTTGACGTTGTTGAGTATACCTATAAGGAAGAGGAGAAGTCATTTGAAATTGAAAAGGAAAGTGACGGAGTTTATAACGTTACAGGTGTTAAAATCAAGCGTCTATTTGATATGACTGACTTTGATTCTGATGCAGCCCGCTTCCGTTTTGCTCGTCAGCTACGTACCTATGGTGTTGATGATGCCCTACGTAAGCTAGGCGTTCAAAATGGTGATACAGTTCGTATTTTTGATTTCGAATTTGAATTTATAGACTAATAAATTAGGGTACCTTAGGGTATCCTTTTTTTGATAATATAAAAAAGAGGCTGAGCCTCTTATTTATTTAAATATTTATTTTTAACCCTATCCTTTATTTGAGCTGGGACATACTTAGAAATATCAACTCCAAAGGATACTAGCTCCTTAATAGCACTTGAGGAAACAATTTGTGTCTTACTAGTTGGCATAAGAAGAACTGTTTCAATTGAAGGATAGATATCCTTATTATATTGAAATAGTGAAAATTCAGCCTCAAAATCACTATAGTTACGTAGCCCTCTTATGATAATATTAATATTATTATCCTTGCAGTACTGAACTACTAGCCTATCATCACAGGCAACCTTAACATTTTTAAGCTCCTTAACACAGTCCTCTACCATACTGATACGCTCCTCAGTAGAAAAGGTATATTTCTTTACTATGTTCTTACTAATTAAAACATGAACCTCATCAAATAGCCTTGAGGCTCTTATTATTAAATCTAAATGGCCCTTTGTCAGTGGATCAAATGAGCCTGGGTAAACAGCCTTTCTCATATAAATACCTCGCTTAGCTTGATTATATAATAGATATTACTATTTGTCATTAAATTTGGCTAAATATTTAAAAATGAAGCTAATATTATGGTATAATAGGCGTGAGGTGTTAAAATTATGCAGGTAATAATCGCGACAAATAATTTAAATAAGGTAAGAGAGATTAAAAGTATTTTTAAGGATACAAATATAGAATTTAAAACCATGGGAGAAATTGGCTGCCATGATGATATAGTAGAGGATGGTAATAGCTTTAGTGAGAATGCTATTATAAAGGCTAAATATATTTCTAAAAAATATAATTGTATTGCCATGTCTGATGATTCAGGGCTTGAGGTAGAGGCCTTAGGTGGAGCTCCTGGAATCTATTCAGCAAGATATGCTAGTACTCATATTGATAGTGATAATAATGCCCTACTTTTAAAGAATTTAAAGGGTGTAGAAAATAGACGTGCTAACTATACCTGTAGCATTTGTGTTTATTATCCTAATGATGAATATGTTATATCAGAGGGTAAGGTATATGGTACAATTATTGATGAGGCTAGAGGAGAAAATGGCTTTGGCTATGACCCATATTTTTATATTGAGGAATTCCATAAGACCTTTGCTGAGGTAGATTTAGCCAAGAAGAATACTATTTCTCATCGTGCTAGAGCCTTAAGAGGCTTAAGGGAGAAGCTAGATGAAAATTTTAATATTATCAGATAATCATTATAAAAAAATAGCTTTAGATTTATCTAAATATGATTTTGTTCTTCATGCCGGAGACTATGGAGAAGAGGATGATTTTTTAGTGTCTAATGGAGTAAGCCTTGTTAGAGGAAATTGTGATTCTAAAGGAGAGCTAGAGAGGGTAATTAAAATTAATAATTTAACTATATTTATTACTCATGGACATTTATACAATGTAAAAATGGATTATTTAAGGCTTATTTATAAGGCTATGAGCGTAAATGCCAATATTTGTATATTTGGACATACCCACATCCAGGAGTGCTTTATAGAAAATGGTATATATTTTATAAATCCTGGTGCCTATAAGGATTTATGCTACACAGAAATTATTGATGATGAGATAATTTTTCATAATAATTTAGCTATTAGTAAAAGAAAATTAGAAATTAAAAGCTAAGGAGGGATAGAATGGCTAGTATTCAGGAAATATTACAGCTTGATATGACACAGCTATCAATTAAAAAAATTGATATATTTTTAGCTGGCAAGCAAAAACTAAGCGATGAATACATGCTTGCCATTGCCTATAAGGCTAAAATACTTCATAAGCTTAAAAGAAGTAATGATGGCTTAAGGCTACTCCTTCCTTTAATAAATGATTTTAAAATATGTAGCTATGAGGGAGTGCTTGCGGTAAGTGACGCAATTATTTATATTTATCTAGATTTAGAGATGTTTGATGAGGCTAGTAAATATATTAGCCTTAAGAAAAACTATCTTCCTACCTCTAAGCTTAATTTATATTTTAAGGATAAGATTAAGCTTTATCTAAAAATGAAGGATAATAGAAAGGCTAAGGAGGTATTAAACCAATATCTTAGTGATGATCTAACTAGAGAGGAACAAATGTATGCTAAGGAGGAGCTTAGTAAAATTTATTATGAGGAGAAGCAGTATGATAAATTTTTAAGCCTAGCAGATTCCCTAGAGGACTAT